>JANOVQ010000223.1:0-5920 GCA_031417495.1 Pseudomonadota bacterium
ATCGTCGCCGCTGGTCAAACCGAGCAAATGCAACAGACTCGTGAAGAGATTGAGAATGTTCAAGTAGAGGCTGACGGTTGCGTGGAGATAGTTAGTTTCTCCGCCGTTCACCATGCGGCTGGTGTCATACAGGATAAAGCCGCTCATCAGCATCACCACCACGCCTGAGATAGTCAGGCTGAGCGCCGGCACCGCGAGGAAGATGTTCAGTAAGGCTGCACCCAGCACTACCAACATACCGACGATGAGGAACCCCCCCATGAAACTGAAGTCGCGTTTTGTGGTGAGGGCGTAAGTGGAAAGGCCGAGAAAAATCACCCCGGTGCCACCGAGCGCCGTCATCACGATCTGTGAACCACTGGCAAGCGCGAGGTAGGAACTGATGACTGGTCCCAGACCGAAACCAAGCAGCCCGGTGATTGCGAAGACCACCCCGATGCCCGCGCCGGAGTTGGCAGTTTTGGGGAGTACGAACCAGAGTAGGCCAAGGGCTGCCAGGCTGGTGATGAGGCCAGTGCCGCGTCCAACGCCCATCGCCATTGCGATAGCGCAGGTGACCGCGCTGAACAATAAGGTCAAGGAAAGCAGAGTGTAAGTGTTACGAATTAGCTTGTTGGAAACCAGCACAGTAGCTTCGTTGCGAGAAATTGCAATGTTGGCAGGCATCGTTTTGTCCTTATGAATCAAAGATTGCTAGATAGCAGGTCAGACCATCCCCCCGCGGAATGGTTCGGTGCGTCAATCATAAGCACAATAGCTCGAAGATCAATGAACTGACCAGAGGTTTTTCTTTACGGTTCATTCGGTTAATCTGCCGAACCCCGGAGAGGTGGCAGAGTGGTCGATTGCACCGGTCTTGAAAACCGGCAAGGATTCACATCCTTCGAGGGTTCGAATCCCTCTCTCTCCGCCAAATAAGAAAGCCCCCTCGTGGGGCTTTCTTATTTGGCGGAGAGAGCCCTTCGGTTCGACAAATTCGCAAGGCGAATTTGGACGCACGTAGTGCGCCCCGCAGGGGCGAGACCGCGCAATAAGCGCGGGCACATCAATTGTGCCGGATTAGGTCGTGCGATGAGGGCATGCTATTTGCGCTCGCAAAGACGTGGCGAGGAGCGCAGGTGATGGTGGTCTTTCTCTAGACGCACGAGCCGCGCGGGTTAGCCATCACGATGGGCTCAATGCTCGGTGACGGTACCCCGCTGCAGCCATCTCTCATTATTCCCTCATCGGGAGTGGACAGGTCCCGCCGATCTCCAGGCCAAGCACCCGAATCAAGCGGCCATAGCCAACGAAAGTCGTAATCCGCATCCCGAGATCGATGATCTCGCCTTCCGTAAACTGGCTGCGCAGTTCATCGAACAAGGCTGCGTCCGCGCGGTGGTGATCACCCGCGAGAATTTCCGCGTAATGAATAGCGGCTTTTTCGCGCGGACTGAATAAGGTGCTCGCGCGATAGTTCGGGATCTCCGCGATCTTTGCTTCAGTGAGTCCTGCTTGCCGTGCGACCGCAAGGCGAGCATGAATTCAGAGCGAGCAGTTATTTTTTTGTGCCACCATCAGACGCGAGAGTTCGGTGATGACTCCATCGACCGCACCGCGAGTTTCAAGTTCGAGCGCAAAGTAGTAGTCGATAAATTTCTTGTACACCTGCGAGGCATGCGCGAACACCTGCACGAACTCTGAGCCGCCGAGTTCTTCGTCGTAGGCGTGCATAATAGTTTTGAGAAATTCTGGAACCTCCTCGAAGGGAACAGCACTCACGTTAGCCATTGTTAAATTCCTCGTTGCCCGGCACAGCAACCGCGCTGCACCTCTAGTTCGACGCTACCACAGGCAGGTATCACCGGCAATGTGCCCGTATGGCGAGCTTGTTGAGCATCGCCAAACCCAGAGCGTTTGCCCAAATCCGGTTGGCTCGGTCGACAGGCCGGGTGTAGTCTCGTGAGGTTCGCAATAGAAAGCCCGCCACGCGTATGACGGACCAAGATTCTGATCTCGAATTACTCGATGTGGTCGACACTGAAGACCAAGTCGTCGCACAGGCCTCGCGCGGGAAGATTCATCGCGCCCGGTTGCGTCATCGAGCGGCGCATATCTTAGTTTTCAATCAGGCGGGCGACTTCTTTCTGCAGCGCCGTGCCTGGTCGAAGGAATGCGCACCAGGATTATGGGACACCTCAGCCGCCGGGCATCTCGGGGCAGGAGAGTCCTATGCAGACGCCGCGACACGCGAACTTGCCGAAGAACTGGGCGTACCAGTCGCGAGACCGCTTACTCGACTGTTCAAGTTGCCCGCCACAGCCCAGACTGGCTTCGAATTCGTGGAAGTTTTCATGACGACTGTGACGCAACCGCTGACTCCCGACCCGGCTGAGATTATGGACAGTCGTTGGTGCACTCTCCGTGGTCTCGAAATCTGGCTGGCGTCCGAGCCAGCCGCGTTCACCGGCACTTTCCGGCTGATCTGGGCACGTTGGTGCGCCGCGCAGACTGAGGCGTCTTCCCGTGACGGCGTTCTCGCCGGCGGTCAAGCCACCACGGGAAATCCGCGCTAGAATTGACAGCGCGCCTAATGAAGGTAGAAGCCGAGATGATTAGGATTATCGTCGTCGACGATCACCGACTGGTTCGTCGATGTGTGGCGGCAAAACTGGAATCGATTGCCGATTTTCAAGTCGTGGCAGAGGCCGAAAACGGTGAGCGGCTGCGAGAGCTGATTGAAGACGTCAAGTTCGACGTCATTCTGATGGACCTGAACATGCCGGGCATTGGCGGGCTGGAAAGCACTCGTCGTCTACTGGCCAGTCACCCTGAGTTCAAGATTATTGGACTGTCGATGTATATCGATGGCCCGTATCCGCGTCGCTTCCTGGAACTAGGTGGCGCGGGATACGTGAGCAAAGACGCGGATACCGAGGAACTGGTGCTTGCCATTCGCGAGGTGTCTCGCGGGCGCTCTTATATCAGTCGTGATGTGGCTCAGCACGTTGCAGCGAGCACCATTCTGCGCCGAACAGAGGCGGGCAGTATTCAGAATCTAACCCGCCGGGAGCTTGAGGTCTTGCAACGGATTAGCCTTGGACTGAGCGCCGATGAAATCGCGAATCGCATGTCTCTCAGCATCAAGACCATTGCCTACCATCGTCGCCGCTTGATGGGTAAGCTCGGCGCGTCGAACGATGTGAAGCTTTCCCTGATTGCGCGCAGCCAAGGGCTAGCCGATCTCGTTGATACGGATATCACCAAACCCTCGAAAAGTGCCTAGCGCCGCCCTGGTTGGCGCGCGCGACGACGCTTTAAGCAGCCGCGCCTTCGCGCCTAAATAATGTTGCAGAGCGCAGAGGCGTTTGATTCTCGTGAGCGTTGTCGGCGCCTGCCGACTGCGCCCGGCGTTTATCGTATGTTGGATGCGAACGGTACGGTCATTTATGTGGGGAAAGCGCGCGATCTGCGCAAGCGGGTCTCGAGCTATTTCAAGCACAATCTTGGGCACACTGCCAAGGTACGCGCGATGGTCGAGCAGATCCGCGATCTCGAGGTCGTGATCACGCGCAACGAAACCGAAGCGCTGATCCTTGAGAGCAATCTCATCAAGGAATTGCGGCCGCGCTACAACATCGTGTTGCGGGACGACAAGAGCTACCCCTACATCTTCGTCAATACTGCCGACAAATTTCCACGGCTGGCGTTCCATCGCGGCGCCCGCCGCGGTCAGGGACGTTACTTTGGTCCTTACCCCAATGCAGGCGCAGTGCGCGCAACTATCAACCTGCTGCAGAAATTATTTATGGTGCGGCAATGCGAGGACAGCTATTTTCGAAATCGCAGCCGGCCTTGTCTGCAATATCAAATTAAGCGCTGCACCGGTCCTTGCGTGGGCTTGGTGACGGTTGAGAGTTATCACCTTGATGTCGAAAATGCACTGCTATTCCTCAGCGGGCGTAGCCACGAAGTCGTGTCGTCCATGGTGCAGTCGATGGAGGCGGCGTCCTCGCGTCTCGATTTCGAGCAGGCCGCGCGACTACGCGATCAGATCACCAAGCTGCAGCGGGTGCAGTCTGAGCAACACATTACTGCCGAAGGCGGCGATTTCGATGTGGTGGCCTGCCGGCTGCATGAGGCTATCGGATGTGTCCAAATTTTTTTCATCCGTGGCGGGCGCAACTTGGGCAACAAGACTTTCTTTCCGGGCCACACAGCCGAGGCCTCCACCGCAGAGATTCTTGCCGCTTTCCTGGCGCAGTTCTATTTAGTGGGCAATAGCGATCGCGATCTACCCCCTGACATCCTGCTGAGTGAAGACTTAGACGAAGAGGAAGCCGACTGGTTAGTGCCGGCGCTGGTCGCCCGCCGCGACGGTGCGGTCCGTATGCGGGCCAATGTACGAGGTGAACGCGCCAAGTGGCTCGACATGGCCGTGCGTAACACCGAGCTGGCGGTGCGTGAACGTGCGGCGTCGGATAGTGATCATCAGCGACGGATGGAAGCTCTCCGCGACTTCCTTGAATTGCCCGAAGTGCCCGCGCGAATCGAGTGCTTTGACGTGAGCCATACGCGCGGTGAGGCGCCAGTGGCGTCCTGTGTGGTGTTTGGCGCAGAAGGTGCGCGCAAAGCCGAGTATCGTAAGTTCAATATCGAAGGAGTGAGTCCGGGAGATGATTATGCCGCGATGCACCAGGCATTGGATCGTCGCTATGGGCGCCTGAAACGTGAGGATGCGGTGATGCCGGACGTGCTGCTGATCGATGGCGGAAAGGGGCAGGTAGCGCAGGCGCTAGAGGTGTTACGGGAATTGCAGATCGATGAGATCCAGGTCCTCGGCGTGGCCAAAGGCACGACGCGCAAACCCGGCCTGGAAACGTTAATCATGGCCGATGGTCACACCGAGCGGGCGCTGCCGCGCGATTCGTTGGTCTTATTACTGATCCAGCAGATCCGCGACGAGGCGCATCGCTTTGCGATCACCGCGCATCGCAAAGCCCGCAGCAATTCGCGTAATCGCTCGCCACTTGAGGAAATTCCCGGCGTTGGCGCGAAACGGCGACGGGCCGTGCTGCAACACTTTGGAGGTCTCCAGGGAGTGACCCGAGCCGGCATAGAGGATCTCCGGCGAGTCCCCGGCATCAGTGCCCAGCTTGCGCAGGCTATTTACGCCGTGTTACACGGAACTACATGAATATCCCTAATGCGCTTTCACTGTTCCGCATCGGTTTAATTCCATGTTACGTGCTGTTGTTCTATCTGCCTGGTCCGTGGGCCCGCTATGGTGCGGCAGCGGTGTTCGCCATCGCCGCGCTTACGGATTGGCTGGACGGCTATCTCGCTCGTCGTTGGGATCAGAGTTCTAAGCTGGGCGCTTTTCTAGATCCCGTGGCTGACAAGCTGTTGGTGGCTGTGGTCTTGATTCTCCTGCTGCAACGTAGTCCGGAAATCTGGCTGGCGCTGCCGATTGCCATTGTGATCGGACGCGAAATTACGATTTCTGCCTTGCGTGAATGGATGGCCGAGCTCGGCGCACGCCAACGGGTGTCGGTGTCCTCAATCGGCAAGATTAAAACCACTTGTCAGATGCTCGCGATCATTCTTATGACGATGCGTGACGATTGGTGGGGAATTCCACTGTATCTGCTGGGTGTCATTGCGTTGTATGTGGCGACGGTGGCCACCTTGTGGTCGGCCTATCTTTATCTTGCGGCAGCCTGGCCGGATCTAAAACGCCCCTGATTTCCTTGACAGCGATCCCATCGCCGTTAGAATTGCGGCCCTCAGGCGGGAATAGCTCAGTTGGTAGAGCACGACCTTGCCAAGGTCGGGGTCGCGAGTTCGAGTCTCGTTTCCCGCTCCAATAAATCAAAGACTTACGGCGTTTCTAGGATTTTATGGGGCAAATTATGGGTAAATTATTTTTGCCCCTTTGCCC
>JANOVQ010000224.1:0-12953 GCA_031417495.1 Pseudomonadota bacterium
CTCGGGATCCATGCCGTTGCTGAAGAAGAACGAGAGATTCGGTGCGAAGTCATCGATCTGCATACCGCGCGCGAGGTAGTACTCGACGATCGTGAAACCGTTCGACAAGGTAAACGCCAACTGCGAGATCGGATTCGCACCCGCCTCTGCGATGTGATAACCGCTGATCGAGATGCTGTAGAAATTCCGTACATCTTGCTCGACGAAGCAAGCCTGCACATCGCCCATCATCTTCATCGCAAATTCGGTCGAGAAAATGCAGGTGTTCTGCGCCTGGTCTTCTTTCAGAATGTCGGCTTGCACGGTGCCGCGCACACTGGTCAAAGTTTCTGCCTTGATGCGGGCGTAGGTTGCGGCATCCACCACATGCTCGCCGGAGATTCCAAGCAGCCCGAGACCGAGACCGGTATTGCCCGCGGGGATTTCACCGCGATAGACCGGCCGCGACTTGTCCTTGAAGTAAGCGTCGATCCGAGGTTGGGCGGCTTCCCACTGGCCGGTCGCGCGGAGATGTTGTTCGACCTGCTGATCGATTGCCGCATTCATGAAGAAGGCAAGAATGATCGGCGCCGGCCCGTTGATCGTCATCGATACCGAAGTGCTCGGATCACAAAGATCGAAGCCCGAGTAGAGCCGCTTCGCATCGTCCACACTCGCAATTGACACGCCCGAGTTGCCGACCTTGCCGAAAATATCCGGTCGCTCGTGCGGATCTTCGCCATACAGAGTGACCGAATCGAACGCGGTGGACAGGCGATGCGCAGGTTGTCCCTGGGATACGTAATGGAAGCGGCGATTGGTGCGCTCTGGGGTGCCTTCGCCGGCAAACATGCGGGTGGGATCTTCGCCGGTGCGGCGATACGGATAGACGCCGGCGGTATAGGGATAGCTGCCGGGCAGGCTCTCCTTCAGGCCGAAGCGCACGCGGTCGCCCCAGCTGTCGAACCTGGGTGGCGCGATTTTGGGGATCCGCTGGTGACTCAGGCTTTCGCGGTAGTTGTCGCCCTGCACCAGCTTGTCGCGCACCTTGTAGGTGTATTTATCCTCAGTGATGCTCGCGATGCGCGCCGACCAGTGGCGCAGAATATCGAGGCCATCCGCGCCGATTGCCGCAACCGCCTGGTTGTAGCGTCGGCGCAGCGCGGCCAAGGTCGGCGCGCTGTCGATCTCCGCCTCTGGATACGCATCACCCGCGGCAGGACTTTGCGTGTCGCCCAGCGCACGTAACGCTTCATAGCAATGCTGGGCGAGGTTAGCGGCGGCGGCGATTACTTCCACCCCGGCATTGATCCCCCGCCCCTGTTCGGCGATTTCCGCGAGATAGCGGGTCTTATGACCCGGAATCAGGACGGTAGCCCTGGGCTCTTTAAGCCCCGTCTCGATCTGCGGCGTCCACTTCGCGGCATCGACACCCACTTTCGCGATCAACGCCTGGCACAGATTCACGAACATCCAGGTCATGCCCGGATCGTTGAACTGGCTGGCAATGGTCGGATAGACGGGAATTTCTTCATCCTTGGCAGTGAACGCCTGATGATTCCGCTTCCATTGTTTGCGCACATCGCGCAGCGCATCCTCCGCGCCGCGCTTGTCGAATTTGTTGAGCACAATCAGCGCCGCCAGATCGAGCATGTCGATCTTCTCCAACTGGCTCGCTGCGCCATATTCGCTGGTCATGATATACAGCGGCAGATCGACCAAATCGACAATTTCAGAATCGCTTTGGCCGATACCCGCAGTTTCCACCATCACCAAATCAAACTGCAGTGACTTCAGGAACGCGACGGCATCGCCGAGCATCGCGTTAGTCGATAGATTCTGCCGGCGCGTGGCCATGGAGCGCATGAAGATTCGCGCATGACGCAGGCTGTTCATGCGAATGCGGTCGCCGAGCAGTGCGCCACCGGTGCGCCGCCGGGTCGGATCGACTGCGAGCACCGCAATCCGCAATTCCGGGAAGACCTGCATGAAGCGCGAGAGGATTTCGTCGGTCACCGAACTCTTGCCGGCGCCACCGGTGCCGGTAATCCCAATCACCGGCACTTTAGCGCCCGCCAGGCGCCATTCCTTGCGTAGCTTATCGAGCTGCGCTTCACCGAGTGTGCCATCTTCGAGCGCTGATAAGGTTTGCGCGACGGAAAGATAATTGTCGCGCTCGATCTTGGTCGGCAGCCCGGAGGGCAGGCGCGCGCGCTGCACACGCGCGACGAGATCATCGATCATGCCCTGGAGGCCCATCGTCATGCCGTCGTTCGGATGATAGATGCGCTCCACCCCATAGCTTTGCAGATCTGCGATCTCTTCGGGCGTGATCGTGCCGCCACCGCCACCAAACACCCGCACATGGCCAGCACCTGCCTCACGCAGCATATCGACCATGTATTTGAAGTATTCGTTGTGGCCACCTTGGTAGGAACTGATCGCGATCGCGTCGGCATCTTCCTGAATCGCAGCGGTTACCACATCCGACACACTGCGGTTGTGTCCGAGATGCACCACCTCCGCGCCAGCGCCCTGGATCAGCCGGCGCATGACATTAATGGCTGCATCATGGCCATCGAACAGCGAAGCTGCAGTCACAAAGCGTAAGGGTGAGGTGGCTGTGGGGCTGGCGACCGCCGAACTAATCTCTTCTGCGCGAATACTCATGCTCTTGCTCCTGTTAGCGAGCGCGTCGGGCGCGTCGATCGGTGCGAGCCAGGGCCCGCGACATCTGTTGTTTAAGTCCTTCGTGGAGTGCTTTGATCTGACCCTTTGCCTGCGGATTGACCAACCACTGATACACAATGCCGATAATGGTCGCGCAGAACTGTGCTGCGATCACCTGCACTTCCGCCTCGTGCCGTACCGTGCCGGCAGCGATGCCCTGCGCGATCCAGGCTTCGACATCGCGCTGCCGCCGCTCGTGAACATTGGCAATCACCCGCTTCAGTTCTTCGTTGGGGCCGGTGGAATCGAACCACAGGCTATAGAACGCACGGATGCGATCCGCCCCGTCGCGCACAAAGTGATAGTGCGCATCGGTCGCTGCGTGAATGGCGTCGAGACCATTTTTCTCTCTTACCGCTTCGTTCAAGGTGAGCAGCCATTCTTCGCCCACGGCACGCACCACGAAGGCACACAGATTGGCCTTGGTGCCATAGCGCCAGCCCGCCATTGCGCGGCTGTAGCCGGCGAGTTCGCCCACTTCTTTCAAGGTCATGCCGGGGATGCCATGTTTCACGATCAATGCGACCGCCGCATCAACCATCCGCGTATCCGACAACGCAGAGCGTTCTGCGTGGGTGCGGCGAGCAGGGTTGGCGCGAACCAGATCATCCATGCCCGCATTATCAACCTGGGATTTACTTGTTCGCAACAAGCAAAGCGCTCAACGCGAAATTACCCGACGTAATCCTCGGCCAACGCGGTGGCCGCCGCGCGTGAATTCACGACATTCTCGAGTTCGGCGAGTTGCAGGCGCTGGCGATAGAGATCGTCATCGTTGAAGCGGTGCAACATGGAGGTCATCCACCACGAAAAGCGCTGCGCGCGCCAAACCCGTTCCAGACACTTCTGGGAATACCGCTGGAGCTCGCGCTCAAGCCCGCTGCGATAGAAATCACGCAATCCCTCCGCCAGCAGACGCACATCGTTAAGGGCTAGATTCATCCCCTTGGCACCAGTTGGCGGCACGATGTGTGCGGCATCGCCAGCCAGCAGCAGCCGGCCGTGGCGCAGGGTCTCACACACAAAGCTGCGCATCGCCACCACATCTTTTTGCACGATGGCACCCTCCCCCAAGGTCCAGCCGTCCTCCGTGGTTAACCGCCGCTGCAGCTCCTCGCGAATTTTCTCATCCGGCCAGTTGCCGATCCGTTCCTGCGGATCGCACTGAAAATACAGTCGCTGCAAGGTAGCCGAGCGCGTACTGACCAACGCAAAGCCACGCGCGTGTCTGGCGTAGATAAGCTCGGGCGCCAGGCACGGCGCCTCCAGCAGAATGCCGAACCAGCCAAAGGGATAACTGGTCTGGTATTCGCGCCGAACCGCGGCCGGAATTGCGGCGCGGACCAGGCTATGAAACCCGTCACAGCCCACCACAAAATCGCAGCGAAGTTGTTCGAAGCGCCCACGATGTTCATAACGCAACGCAGGCTGGGTGCTATCGGCAGCGTGAATTGCGCCGACTTTGGATTCGAATAACAGCGTGCCGCCCGCCGCCGCGCGGGCCGCAATAAGATCTCTCAAGACTTCATGCTGTGCGTAGAGTGTAATGCTGCGCCCATTGGTAAGTTCGCTTAAGGGGACGCGATGCGCACGACCGTTGAAACGCAGTTCGATCCCGTGATGGACCACGCCTTCGCGGCGCAGACGCTCGCCGACGCCGACTGCACACAGGAGATCGACCGTGCCCTGCTCTAAGACCCCCGCTCTAATCGTGCTCTCGACATCCACTTGGCTACGTTGCTCGAGCACCACGGATTCGATCCCGGCCTGTTGCAGTAGATGTGACAGCAACAATCCAGCGGGACCGGCGCCGACAATTCCTACTTGAGTCTGCATCGGCGTGGAGGATCCTTAGTCAGGGTCGCGGCGCACGCGCGCGAGCAACGCGTCAATTGATGCGAAGTCGCGCCGAGAGGTGAAGAGTTGCGCGAGCGCAGGCGCGCTCAAGGCGCCACGCACGGTGGGATCCAACGCGGCAAGTGCGCGCAAAGGCTGTCCAAGAGTGGTCGACTTTGCACACAGCTCGGCCACCAATTCATGCGCAATGGTCGAACCGATGCACGGGGCGAGCGCAAGCGCCAAGGCAGCCGCTGCGTGCTGTCCATTCGCCCGCGCTAGATTGCGCTGCATCTGCGCAGTATCCACTTCCAGGCCCGCGCAAACTTCCTGTAGATGCGCCAAGGCGCCCGCACTCAGACGGCAAAGCTCAGGCAGGGTTTCCCATTCTGCGTGCCACCCACCCACCCCGCGCTCATGTTCCTGCGGCAAGCCGGCAAATAAAGTCGCCACCAAGCCCGGCGCGCGGGCAGCTGCCGCCAACACCACCGTGCAGCCCACAGGATTGCGCTTCTGCGGCAGCGCGGAGGACGCGCCGCGACCGGGCTGCCAGGGTTCGTGCACTTCGGCGACTTCGCTTTGTGCCAGCAGGGTCAGATCGCGCGCAATTTTGCCGAGGGTGCCAATGAGAACACCCATGGCCGCGCCGATTTCCACAATCCGCTGACGGTGCGTATGCCACGGCAAGTCCGGCAGCGCTAACTGGAGGCGCGTCGCTAATCCTGCATTAACGGCGAGCCCATGGGTGCCGAGCGCCGCTAACGTGCCACTCGCGCCACCGAACTGGATCGCGAGCGAGTCCTGCTGCACTTGTCGCAGCTGCGCGTTCGCACGGCGGAGCGCACTCAGCCAGCCAGCAATCTTGAGACCGAAGGTCGTTTCTTCGGCCTGTTGCAGTAAGGTGCGCGCGATAAGCGGCGTGTGGGCATGCTGCGTACATAAGGCAATGAGCACCTCCCGGAGCGCACGCGACTCAACCTCAAGCAAGGCGAGCGCCGCGCGCAATTGCAGCATCAGCGCGGTATCGAGCACATCCTGGCTGGTCGCGCCCCAATGCACGTAGTTGGCGGCGCTTGGATCGCGCGCGGCGACTGCGGCGCGCAAGGCCGCCACCAACGGAATCGCCGGGTTACCGGCTAAGCGCGTCGCCACCGCGAGCGCGGCCAAATCAAAACCCGCCGCGACGCAGACCTCCCCGATACGCGCCGCGGCGGCGGTCGGAATCAAGCCAGCGTCGGCGGTGGCTGCAGCCCACGCGGATTCATACGCCAACATGCACGCCAACGCGTTCGGCGGCGCGAAAATCTCGCGCATCGCGGGCGTTGAGAACAAGTCATCGTATAACTCCACGCCTAAGTACTGGCCGAGGCGCAGGTGAAGAAAACAGTTTCCTGCCCGCCCTGAGGGGTGTCCTGCAGATAGAGGTTCCAGCCGTAATGCTGGGCAAGCCCGGCCACTGGCGCCGCCACTAAGGTTTGGCGGCGCGCAGGGGGGACGGCTGACCACACCGGATCGCCCTGCAGGGGATCAGGATCGTGCTGGCCCGCGACAACATAGACCCGCGTCAACAAAGGCTTCAGCAGGCCACGCATGAACAGCAGCACAGCGCAATGCACGGGCGTGTTCAAGCCGCCCTCAGCGACTCGCAGTGACCACCCAAAGACGCCCTGTTCATCAGTGGCCACGCGCTGAAAACTTACCTTGCCGCCAGCCTCTGGGGCCCAGATTTCCAATACGGCGTCGGCCACTGGCAGGCCCTCGCCGTCATAAAGAACCCCGCGAATCAGGGGTGCTTTCAAGATGCTCGGTGAAGTGGTTAACCAGTCAAATCCAAGCGCAAAAAACGGACCGACGGTCTGTGCGGCGGTCGGATACCTTCTCATGCGTGAGGATCCGCCGGCGTCCCCCTGCGTCCGCCCAGCACGAGATCGAAGCGATAACCTAGCGCGGTTTCCGGCACTGTCAGCGACCAATCGAAGTTTGCGACCAGACGTTCGCGCGCAGCGGCAGCGGGCACACTCATGAAGATTGGATCGTTCGGCAGCAAGGGATCGCCAGGGAAATACATCTGGGTGACCAGGCGCGACAGCAGGCAATCCCCAATCACCGAGAAATGCAGATGCGCCGGCCGCCACGCGTTGCGATGATTGCGCCACGGATACGCACCGGGTTTAATCGTGATGAAACGGTACGTGCCGGTAGCATCTGTCACGACGCGCCCGGCGCCTGTGAAGTGCGGATCGAGCGGAGCGTCATGGGTGTCGCGGGGATGCCGGTAACGCCCGGCAGCGTTGGCCTGCCACAATTCGAGCAATGCGCCGACGACTGGCTGACCCTCTTCATCCCGCACTTGCCCGCTGACGACAATGCGTTCGCCCTGCGGCAGCGCTGAAGACTGACGGGTGAGGTCGTACACCCCGGGCCCAATCTCGGGCAGCTGGGGACGGGTGGTTTCCGTCAGTGTGGGAACCATTTCTATCGGCGCGGTATGTGGTGCGCGCCTGACCGTGGACGCATAGGGCGCATAGGCCAACGCGGGTTGGGTGCCAGCTGCCTCGCGGCCAAAGATCCGTGTGGAGTGCATCGTCGTAAGTGCTGGCATGAATTCAGTCGAACCTTAGCATGCACCCGCGTAGGAAGGGAGACCTGGGCTGGTTAGCGCTAGTCTCCAGTCTTCTGCTGGCGGCATGCGCAGCTGCGCCTGAGCGCCAGATCACGGCCGCGCCTCTCACACGCTATGGACAGGCCTTCGAGATCAAGGTGCTTGCGGCGAGTGCACAGGATTGTGTGGTTCGCGCGCGCCTGCCCGGGCCTTACTCGGCGAGTGCCTGGATTGAGATTCGAAATTCTGCCGTCCACGCCGCGCAACGCGCTGCCACGGCCTGCTGCGCGCAACCGCAGGTAGCGAAGGTCGAAGATTGGATGGCGGGCTTCGCCGCCTGGGAAATTCGTTTCCGCTGTGCACTCGAACACAGCAAGCGCTCGCTAAATTACTCGCCACGCGCCACGAATACTGCCCGCACGGGTGCCGGGTAACCTTCAATGGTGCGGCGAATATCTTTCGGATCGAGAAAATCCACGAGCGACTGGCCGGTCATCCAGTCTGTGGCGCGCTGTTCAGCGCAGGTCGTTGGCGTCCGGTCCACCAGGCGAATATCGGTGAAACCGGTCGCGCCCAGCCAGCGCTCCACCCGCAAACAGGACGGGATCGCGTGCACATTGCGCATTTGCGCATAGCGCCCTTGCGGCACCAGGACCTCAGCGCCCGCCGTATCGATCACCAGCGTCTCGAGCACGAGCTCACCGCCCGTGCGCAGGGCTCGGCGAAGTTCGTGCAGATGCTCCGCCGGCTCGCGCCGATGGTAGAGCACGCCCAGCGAGAACACCGTATCGAACCAATCGAGCGCGGCGTCGAGCACGGCACTCGGCAGGGTTAGCAGCGTGTTCGCATGCGACCCAAGATAAAGTCGGGTCGCGAGAAATTGCGCCAGGCACAGCACGGCGGGATCGAGCCCGAGGACGGATTGCGCACCCGCATCAAGCATGCGCCAGGTGTAATAGCCATTGCCGCAACCTACATCGAGGACTCGACGTCCGGATAGTGCGCTCAGGTGCGGGCGGATGCGGGTCCATTTCCAATCCGCGCGCCACTCGGCATCGATATGCACCCCGGCGAGCGTAAAAGGGCCCTTGCGCCAGGGGCACAGTGCCATCAGGGCCTGCCGCAGCTGCGTTTCGATGGCTGCCGGCAGCGCTGCGCTTGCCACTGCCTCAAGCGCGGGATCCAGTGCGCTGGGCGCGATTTGAATCGTCGGCAGGCGCGCCAGACTGTCGGCAAACCCCGCTGCGCGACCATCACTCATAAGCGCCACCCGCGCGGCAGCCAGCGCACGTTCGAGCCACGCGCTGGCAGTGGCATGCGGACACTGCGGCGTCAGCACCGCAGCGACTTCATCAAGATAGGAATTAAACATGTGAGCTTAAGGTAACCAGTGATATCGCGCGCGGCTACATCGTCAGCGATTCGTGCGAAGATTGCGCCCTGATTTACGGAGACTTTACGTGACGAAAGTTGGTGACATCATCGAGGCGGAGAATGCCAATTGGCATTTCGGTGGCGCGGCCAGCCGTCATTTCGACCAACATGCACGCCGCTCAATTCCGCATTATGAAACCTGTCACGCGCTCATTCTCGCGCTGTCGGATTTCTTTGTGGGCGACGGCAGCGTGGTCTACGACTTCGGCTGCGCCACCGGTACCTTGCTGACCGCGCTTGGCGCGCGCCACCTCACCAAGCAACCGCGACTGTTGGGCGTTGATGCCGAAATGGATATGGTCGCGATCGCGCGCGAACGCACTGCAGGCCAACCGCCAATAGTAATCTTGCAGGCGGATATCACAGATTACGAATTCGAGCGCTGCGATTTGATCGTGGCCTGCTACACCCTGCAGTTCGTGGCGCCCCGCTCGCGGCAGCAGGTGTTTGATCGCCTGTATGCAGCGCTGAACTGGGGTGGTGCGCTGATCCTGTTTGAAAAAGTGCGCGCGCCCGATGCGCGTTTTCAGGACATCATGACTGCGCTGTATCACGACTACAAACTTGCCGAGGGCTACAGCGGCGACGAAATTCTTGCGAAGTCGCGCAGCCTGAAAAATGTACTCGAACCCTTTTCGCGCGAAGGCAATCTCGGGCTTATGCAACGAGCCGGCTTCGTGGACATCATGTCGGTGTTTAAATATGTCTGTTTCGAAGGTTTCCTCGCCATCAAGTGACGGTGATGCCGATCTCGGCATCATCGTCGCCAACTTCTATCGTTTCGTGACGATCGACGATCCGGCGACTCTGCGTGGCGAACTCCTCGCCTGGTGTCAGTCGCGCGGGGTACGCGGCACTGTCTTGCTCGCGCACGAAGGCCTTAACGCGAGCGTTGCCGGCGCGCGCGCGGCGATCACCGATTTGCTCGCCGAGTTGGCGCGGGATGTGCGCTTCGCTGGCCTGCAAGCGCGCCTGACGCCAGCGCCCGAGGCGCCCTTTCGACGCCTCAAAATCAAACTTAAGAGCGAAATCGTGAGCTTCGGGCGGCCCAACCTCGCGCCTGCCCGGCGTACTGGCACACACGTGCCGCCGAGCGCCTGGAATGCCTTACTCAACGATCCGGCAATCCTGGTCCTCGACGCCCGCAATGCGTACGAATTTCGCCTCGGCAGCTTTGCCCGTGCGGAAGGTTGCGGCACGCGGACATTCAAAGAATTCCCAGCCTTTGTCGAACGCGCGCTCGACCCCGCGCGCACCCCAAAAATCGCCATGTTCTGCACCGGAGGGATTCGCTGTGAGAAAGCCAGCGCGTATCTGCTCGCGCGCGGTTTTAGCGAGGTTTATCAGCTCGAGGGCGGTGTGCTGCGCTATCTGGAAGAAGTGCCCGCCGCGCAATCCCGCTGGCAGGGCGAATGTTTCGTCTTCGATCAGCGCGTCGCGCTTGACGACAGCGGCGAGGCCGGCAACCACGTCCCCTGTCATGGCTGCCGGCAACCGCTGGGTGAGGCAGAGCTCGCCTCGCCACACTATGAGGAAGGCGTGTCCTGCCCTTACTGCTACAGCACATTGACGGAGACCCGGCGCGCAGGGTTCCGGGAAAGACGGCGGCAGGTCGCAATGGCAAAGAGACGTCAGCTGCCCCATATCGGCGCGGTGATGGAAGTCAATTAGCAAAGAGAAAAGCGTGTTCGTGCGCCGTGCTGTTCGCAGTTGGACGCGACTCGGTGAAGAACCCTATACCCACGACCCGATCTCGGCGTCCGTCGGAAAGCGGTGCAATGCGCGCTTCGAGAAACGCAAGGTGCCGTCAACCGTCACCTCGAAGACGCCGCCTCCGCTGGGGACCAATTCAATGTCGCTTACCCCAGCTGCGCGCAGCTGGTCTCTCGCACGGAGAGCGGTGGGCTCGTAGTTTCACTGCATGCAATATTCAATGCGAATCTTCATGGCCGACAATTCCTTTAATGCTTACACTCGGTCCATAGTACCGCGAACAAAAGAGGAGTGAATATGCGCTGCGAAATCGTCGCCATCGGGACCGAGCTGCTGCTCGGTCAGATCACCGATACCAATTCGTCGTGGATTGGTGAGCAACTTGCGCTGGCCGGGATCGATTCGTTCTACCAGGTCAAGGTGGGCGACAATCTCGCGCGCATCGTTGACTGTATTCGGCGCGCGCTTGAACGCAGCGACGCGGTGATTTGTTGCGGCGGCCTGGGGCCCACACAGGACGACATCACCCGTGAAGCGATCGCCGAAGTCATGCGGGTGCCGCTGGTGCGCGACGCACACATCGGCGAGCGGATTCGGCAGATGTTCGAATCGCGTGGACGTGCAATGCCCGAAAATAATCTGCGTCAAGCCGATATTCCGCAGGGCGCGAGTCCAATCCGCGAAATGCCTGGCACTGCGCCAGGTTTGGTTTGTCCACTCGAGCGCAAAGTGATTTATGCGGTGCCCGGGGTGCCGAGCGAAATGCGCGAGATGATGCTGGGGACAATTCTGCCGGATTTGCAAGGCCGGGCAGGTGTCACTTCGGTGATTAAAAGCCGGGTGTTACGCACTTGGGGTCATTCTGAATCCGGCCTCGCCGAAATGCTCGCCGCGCACATGGAGGAACTCGATCGCAGCGGCCAGGCGACCTTGGCTTTTCAAGCCAGTGGGATCGAAGGGATCAAAGTTCGGATTACTGCGAAGGCCGAAAGTGACCACGCAGTGAATACCATCATCGCGCACGAAGAAGCCATCGTACGCGGGATTCTGGGCAGCTACATTTTCGGTAGCGACGACCAGACCATGGAGACGGTGATCCTGGGCGGACTCAAGGATCGCGCGCTGACTTTGGCCGTCGCGGAAACTGCGACAGGCGGTTTGCTGAGCCTGCGCCTTGGCGCCACCCGCGAGGCGAGTGGAACTTTCCTTGGTGGCTTGGTGTTGAGCGAGGTAGCGACGCAGGAACGATTGCTGGGGGTGCCACCGGCGCCCTTCGCGAATGCGGAAACCACTGCCGCGCTCGCGGCCGCGGTGCGGCGCACCCTCGGTGCCGACATCGGCCTTGCCACGACGGCGATTGATGCTTCAGTACGGGTACCGGGCATGCGCCCCGGCACCGTCTTCATGGGCCTCGCCACTGCCGAGGGCGCCAGCGCTGAGCGCATCCAATTGCCGGGTGATCGCGAACGTATTCGCGAGTTCTCGGTCATCAGTGCGTTGAACTTGCTGCGGCACCGCCTGCTGGCTTAGCTCACAGCCGGCATCACCTCACGCACGAACAGATCCAGCGAATGGCGACTCTGTGCGTGAGTCAACGAACCCCAGGCGAAGGCGCCGATCACGTAGTTGACGCCGCTCTCGGCAGCCAGGCGTGTGACCTTCTCACGCACCGTCGCCGGCGAGCCTATCAGAATGGTTTCCGCCGCCAGCCCGCCATCCCAGTCAAACAGCTGATCAACAGCGTGGTCCTGGTGACGATGCCACAGCCAGGTGATCGATTCGAACCAGTTGCGATAAGCGTCACGCGCAATCGTCATTGCCTCGGCATCCGTGTCAGCGATAAAAATCTGCCGCATCGCGGCCAGTTTGGGTGCGGCGATATGGCCGTTAATGCGCTCTGCGTCGTGCTGATGTGCGGCCCATATCGTCTGATAACGATCAGTCAACTGACGGAGCAGCGGAATCGGTCCGATGCTCGCGAAATGATAGCCATGGCGCGCGGCATACTCGACGCTTTCTGGGTTGTGCGTGGGGTACCAGAGCGGTGGATAGGGCTGCTGCAAAGGTTGTATCGCCATCGGCACGTCGTGGTACTGAAAATGCCGGCCCTCAAAAGTGAGGACAGCGCGGGTCATGCCGGCGCGAAATACCTCCAGCGCTTCGGTAAAAATTTCTCGGGTGCCCGTGGCATCCACCCCGAAACAGGCGAGTTCGTGCGGCGACACGCCGCGACTGATCCCGAGCTCCACGCGTCCGCCACTCAGGTGATCGAGCATGCAAACTTCTTCGACCAGGCGCAGCGGATCGTAGAGCGGGAGTAGGAAAGCCATCGGCCCCATCCGTATCTGTTTCGTGCGCTGCGCGACTGCCGAGAGAAAAAGTGCAGGAGAGGGCGCCATGCCGAGCGGCGTGCCGTGATGCTCGGCGAGGTGATACCCGAAGAAACCTGCCTGATCTGCCGCCGCGATGAGTTCCAGGCGTTCGGCGTAAAGCTGTTGAATAGACGTTTTGCCGCGATCGATCCAATCGAACATTCCAAACGCAACCTTGGCCACTGAGACTTCTCCTTTGTTTGTCTGGCGATACCTACTGTACGACTCATTATGCTTGAGCTGTAGGGGATCTCTATCTGGCGGGCACTCGCGCACGCCGGCGTCGT
>JANOVQ010000225.1:0-10702 GCA_031417495.1 Pseudomonadota bacterium
CCGCGCCAGTACTACTACGCGCCCTACACCCTTCAGCGCGCGCGCCAGCAGGAGGCGCAGGACAACAATTTCGGGATGGTCGAAAAGCGCAATCTCCTCGCTAACCTGCCGGCCGAGTGGCGCGCCCACATTGAACATTTCATCATTCCTCTGCGCCATCTGGAATGGGGCGCGAATACCAACAACTGCTATCTCAGTGCCTATGGGTATGGCGCGCCGTTTACCTCGACGGCCTTGATGCAGGCCATGGACCGGCTCGGTCTCGCCCAATATCTCACGCGTCTCGCGCTGGTCCTCGACGGCGGCTCACAGATCCTTGATCGCGCTAAAGCCGGGTGGCTGCAGCATCCCGATTGGCAGCCGATGCGCCGCTTGGTGGAGGACGCGATGGTGACCAAGGATTGGTTCGAGCTGCATGTCTTACAAAATTTCCTGATCGATGGCGCGGTGTTTCCCTATGCCTACCAACATTTCGATCAGGCGATCAACGCCCACGGTGGAATTGGTTACACGCTCACGACCGAATTCATGCGGGAGTGGCAGACCGAATCTATTCGCTGGACGGATGCGACGATCAAAGTCGCGGCGGCTGCATCGGCCGAAAATATTACTTTATTGAACGGCTGGGTGGCGGCCTGGGAACCACGGGTACGGGACGCCATCGCGCCGTTGGTTGAGCGGGTGTTCGCGGCAGACGCGCCACGTATCCTGCAGGCGATCTTCGGCGATCTCGCCGCGCGACGGAGCAAGCTCGGATTAATGGGTTAGACCTTATGAGTACTGCAACGCACGACAAAGTCTTCATTTCGTTTCAGAACAACGAAGAAGCGCGACCGATCATCGAGGCGATTATTGACGACAACCCGCTGGCGGTGGTGACCGAAATGCCGGCGATGATCAAAATCGATGTGCCCCAGCGCCTCGTGGTGCGGCGAGCGACCATTGAGCAGAAGCTCGGCCGCCCCTTCGATCTGCAGAGCATTCATATCAACTTGATCTCACTCTCCGGCAATATCGACGAGAGCGAGGACGAATTCATCCTGGCGTGGGGCAGACCCGCCTCACGCGCCTAGATGGGCTGCACTGCAATGGGATAAAAAAAAAGAATGTGGCGATAACCTTTATGGTCGTCATCCCGGGCGCAGCGGCGGGTCACAGCCGAAGCCCCGGGATCCATGGGCGCATGAAGGACAAGAGGGATCCCGGATAAGTGCTACGCACTTTCCGGGATGACGGGGGTGGAGGTCGGTATCGATGCGCCGCGTCGAATCAGGTGTTTGTCGCAGAGACAGCGCGGGCTATTTAGCGAGGAAGAGGAGCAGAACATGGCCGAGAAGAAGCTGAGTCTCAAAGAGAAATACCAGGTAATGACGCGCGGTCTCGATTGGGAGACCACCTATCAGCCGATGGATAAAGTCTTTCCGTACGACAAGTACGAAGGGATCAAAATCAAGAATTGGGACAAATGGGAGGATCCCTTTCGCCTGACCATGGACGCTTACTGGAAGTATCAGGCTGAGAAGGAGCGCAAGCTTTACGCCATTTTAGACAGCTTCAGCCAGAACAACGGGCAGCTGAATATCTCCGACGCCCGCTACATGACAGCGATCAAACTGTGGCTGCAGGGCATCACGCCACTTGAGTATTACGCGCATCGCGGGTTCGCGCACGTCGGTCGGCAGTTCCGCGGGGCCGGTGCACGCGTGGCCTGCCAGATGCAGGCGCTGGATGAACTCCGCCACGCGCAAACGCAGATGCACGCCTTCAGCCAGTACAACAAATACTTCAACGGGTTTCATCAAGCTAATCACATGCGTGATCGCGCGTGGTATCTGTCTATTCCGAAATCGTTTTTTGAAGACGCGATGACGGCGGGACCCTTTGAGTTTGTGACATCAATCTCGTTTGCCTTTGAATACGTGCTCACCAATTTATTGTTCATGCCGTTTGTGTCCGGCGCTGCCTACAACGGCGATGTGGCGACCACCACTTTCGGCTTTTCTGCGCAGTCCGATGAATCTCGCCACATGACGCTCGGCCTCGAGGTCGTGAAATTCGTGTTGGAGCAGCACGAGGACAATGTGCCGATCATGCAGCGTTATATCGACAAGTGGTTTTGGCGCGGTTACCGCCTGCTCGCGCTGGTCGGCACGATGATGGATTACATGTTGCCCAAGAAGGTGATGTCGTGGGCGGAGGCGTGGGGGATTTATTGGGAAGATAACGGCTTCGCCTTGTTCAACGATCTCAGTCGCTATGGCATTCAACTGCCGAAGTATCACGAGATCGCGACCAAGGAAAAAATGCACATCACGCATCAGGCGTGGAATGTGTTCTATACGGCATGCCCGGCGACTGGCTTCCATGCTTGGCTGCCACAGCCGTACGAAATGGATTGGTTGTCTGAGAAATACGGCGAAACCTTCGACCGCTTCTATCGTCCGCGCTACGAATTGTTCGGTGCCATGGAGAAAGCCGGCAAGCGCTTCTACACCAACCGCCTGCCGCTCGTGTGCCAGACCTGCCAGGTGCCGGATTTCTTTACCGAGGTGGATAATCCGATGAAGCAGGCGGTGCGGCATTACGAATGGCGCGGCATGAAATTCAATTTCTGTTCGGATGGCTGCAAGGATATCTTCGTCAACGAGCCTGAGAAATTCTGCCAGTCCTATATTCCGCCGCAACAGATCTACCAAGGCAATGCTGGTGGCGCGCGCACCCTGGCCGAATATGCGGCATGGCTTAAATGTCCGATGGGTCAGGAGGCCGGTGACTATTACGCCTCGGACGATTATAAAAACTGGTTGCGATGGCATGGCGGAAAGGACACCACGCCATCAACCGCCGCGGCTTGAGGGAGCAACGGCATGGGCATGGTGACGATCGGAGCGTACGATTTTCCGGCAGCTGACCGGGTTGAAAATTACGGCGGTGACATCAACATTTATTGTTGTTGGGAGCATCATTTGCTGGCGCCGTGTCCGGCGGCTTATCGTCTGCCGCCGGCAACCACTTTGCGGGCTTTTGTTGAACAGATGTTCAAGCCGGATCATGACCATCATCCGGAAATCGCGCAGCTCGATCTGGCGAAACTGCAATGGACGATGGATAGCAAGCCCTGGCAGCCTGATCTGGATAAGTCCCTTAGTGACAATGGGGTCACTCACATGACGTACTTGAGCTTCTATCAGCCGGGTCTCGATGGCGTCGGTGGCTCTGGGGTCTAGCATAATGTTTGCTATCACCGCGGTCGTTGCGAGCGCTGGCGGAGCAAGCCAGACCAGGAATCGCGCGGCGCGACGATGCGGGAACAGACTCCTGGGTGCGCTGCGGATTTGCCGACTTGACCTATAAACTCACCATCGAGCCGCTCGGCGAAACCATCGAAGTAGCCGAAGGCCAGCGCATGCTGGACGCCTGTCTGCGTGCAGGCGTCTGGTTACCCTATGCGTGTAATCATGGTCTGTGTGGGACCTGCAAGGTGCAGGTTTTGGAAGGGGAGATTGAGCACACCGAGGAAGCCTCGTCGTTTGCGTTGATGGATGTAGAGCGTGAAGAAGGCAAATGCCTCGCGTGCTCGGCGGTACTCACGACGGATTGTGTGATCGAAGCTGATATTGATCCGGAACCCGACGCGCGGAATTTTCCAATCCGGGATTTCACGGCGCGGGTAGCGCGAATCGACGCGCTAACGCCGACCATCAAGGCGTTGTTTCTCGAAGTGCCGGCTGGCCTCGAATTCCAGGCCGGCCAGTACCTCAATGTGTTCGTGCCCGGGGTGGATGGCCCGCGCGCGTTCTCGATTGCGTCACCGCCCAGTGTGCGCCAGGAACTTGAGCTCAATATCCGCAAGGTGGATGGTGGTGCAGCAACCAGTTATTTGTGCGAGACGTTGAAAGCGGGGGCGAGCGTACGCTGCAGTGGACCTCTAGGCCGCTTCTTTGTGCGCGGGTCGGCGCCGGAGCCGTTGCTGTTTCTCGCTGGTGGCTCGGGATTGTCGAGTCCCAAATCAATGATTCTGGATTTTTTCGAAGGCGCAGAGTCACGCGCAGTCACTCTCGTCTACGGTGCACGCTCGCGCGCCGAGCTGTACTACGCAGAGCTGTTTCAGGCCCTCGCGACGAAGCACGCCAATTTCACGTATATCCCGGTGCTCTCGGAACCCGCTGCGAGCGACGACTGGAGGGGTGAGACTGGTTTCGTGCACGACGCCGCTGCGCGCCATTTTAACCATCGATTCGAAGGCCACAAAGCCTATTTATGCGGGCCGCCGGCCATGATTGAGGCCTGTCTGCGTACCCTGATGCAGGGCAGTTTGTTCGAACGCGACATCTACACCGAGAAATTTCTGACCGCGGCGGATGGCGCGCAGGGCTTGGCGCGCAGTCCGCTGTTTAGACGAGTGTAGGGCGGGCGGTGACAGACCTTGCCGCCCTAGAGATTTTGATTACCGATACCGGTGAGCGTTTCGCGTGCACGCCGGGTGAGAATCTACTGAAGGCGATGGAGCGTCTCAATCGGCGCGGCATTCCGGTCGGCTGTCGCGGCGGTGGCTGCGGGGTGTGTAAGATTCGGGTGCGACGCGGGCAGTACACCGCGCTTAAAATGAGTCGCGCCCACGTGAGCGCAGAAGAAGAGGCGAGTGGCGTCGGCCTCGCCTGTCGAATACTGCCCACGAGTGATCTCGAATTACAGGTTCAGGGTTCGCTGCGTAAGAGTGTCTTGACACAACGCGCGCGCACGCCAACTTCTACTCAATCCAGCTAAAGAGGAATTTGCCATGGCACAGTCTCCCGTTCTGCGGCCCGGTCACGTCGGTCTGCGAGTGCTCGATCTGGAATCCGCAGTTGTGCACTACCGTGATCGGATGGGTCTCCAGGAGATTGAGCGCGACGCAATGGGTCGCGTCTATCTTAAGGGCTGGGACGAGCAGGATTGGTTCTCGGTGGTGTTACGTGAGGCCGACCGACCTGGTATGGATTACATGGGTTTCAAAGTCATTAACGTGGCTGCGTTGAATGCGCTGGAGCGCGATCTGCAGGCTTTCGGCTGTAAAACCGAGCGGATTCCGGCGGGTGAACTCAATCACTGTGGTGAGCGCGTGCGTTTCACCTTGCCAACGGGGCACTCGCTCGAACTGTATGCGCACAAGGAATACATGGGCAACGGCCTTGGTCGGGTGAATCCCGATCCCTGGGTGGAGGGTATAAAGGGCATGCAGGCGCAGCGCTTTGACCATTGCCTGCTGTACGGCGACGATCTCGACGGCAATATTAAATTACTGACTGAGGTGCTGAAGTTTGATCTCACTGAGAAAGTGGTCGACGGCGAACTCATCGTCGCCGTGTTTCTTTCGTGTTCCAACAAGGTTCACGACATTGCCTTTGTGCGCCATCCCGAGAACAACAAGTTCCATCATGCGTCCTTTCTGCTCGGCACCTGGGAAGAGGTGCTGCGCGCAGCGGATCTCATCGCCATGCACGATATCTCGCTCGATCTCGGACCGACGCGCCATGGCATCACGCGTGGACGCACGGTCTATTTCTTTGATCCGTCCGGCAACCGCAACGAAGTGTTCTGCGGCGACTACACCTGGTATCCCGATCACCAGCCAATCACCTGGACTGCGGACCAGATTGGGCGCGCTATTTTCTACCACGACCGCAAACTCAATGAGAATTTCTTGAGCGTGGTGACCTAGCGACACCTCGGGCGCAGCAATCGTAGTGCTGAGGGCGTGCTTACTCGAGTCTACGATCAACCGCGCTCGCGACACGCAAAATCTCCTGCAACACACCGGGCTCACCCACCTGGTTTGCCAGCAAAAAAATTATTTTTGCATTGAGTTTTAAGCTCTCCTCCACGCTCAGCCCGGCGTGGAGGGCGACCAGCGCGGCGTAAAATTCATCGGGATTCTCGATATTCGGCGCAGTGTTCACGACGCATTTAGCTCGCCAGCGATTGCCACATCTCGGCATCTCGCGCGGCGGTCCAGATCCGCGGATCCAAAGTACCGCCGGCTTCGTCAAAAGCGCGCGTCACGTCGAAGGGCAGGCAGTGATCGAAGATCACCCAGTGACCGAACTCGGGTTTGAGCTTGGCGTAGGTTTCGTCATAGGCCTGCTTGAGGGATTTGCCGGCAGCGCGTGCTTCTTTCACGCTGTTGAACATCTTGGTCACAAACGCGCGGGTCCCGGTCAGTGAGTCCGCGACTTCCGCCGGCGTGGTTAACGCGTTGCCCCGGCCTGGTACCAGCGCGCGTGGCTGGAGGGCGGCGATACGGTCTAAGGTCGCTGGCCAGTCGGTGAGATAGGCGTCCCCAGTGTAGGGTGTCGCGCCGTATTCCACGAGATCACCACTGAACAGCACGCCTTCTTTTGGCATCCACGCCACGGTATCGCCCTTGGTATGTCCGCGCCCAATTTGCAGCAAACGGACTTCGGTTTTACCGAGCCAAATGGTCAGGGCGTCGCTGAAGACCACGTTCGGCCAGGTGAGGCCAGGAATCGAATCTACTGCCTGAAACAGCCGGGGAAAGCGTTCGAATTCGGATTGATAGTCCTGCTCACCACGTTCGACGATAAGGTCGTAGGTATCCTTGCTCGCGATGATATTTGCGGCCCCGTAACCGCTCGCGCCCAGCACTCGCACCGCATGGTAGTGCGTGAGGACCACATGCCGAATCGGTTTGTCGGTGACGGTTCTGATCTTGGCGATCACATCGCGTGCCATGATCGGTGTCGCCTGTGCATCCAGGACCATTACGCAGTCATCGCCAATGATAACGCCGGTATTCGGATCGCCTTCGGCCGTGTAGGCATAAGCGTTGTCGGCAAGGCGCGTGAAGCTGATGTGCTTGGGTTCGAGATCACCCTTGGAGGCGAAGGCTTTGCTCATGGTGGGTCTTTCTTTGGAGGGATTGATTTGATGCCGTAGTTTAACAGGCGCGCTCGTTTAAGCTGCGCTTAACCTTCGGGAAAGCGACCGAGACTGCGCCGCCAGGCGGCGGTGATCGCCGCCGAATCATAACGGCGCCAACGGGCGGCGACGTGCTGGTCTGGTCGAATTAAATAGGTGGTGCCCGCCTGCCCGGCGTAGCGCGCCGCGACGAGCCCCAGGTGATCGACAAAGTCGATGCCGACCACCAAGTGGCGGACAGCGGGTGCCAGAATAGCTGCCGGGGGCGGTGCGCCGAATACCAGGCAAACAAAGTCTCCACCTAGCAGATTGAGTAACCACGCCGGCGCTTCCTGGCAAGTGATCGGGGCATCGATGGCGGCGGTGCCGGGTGCGAGACCCGGGGTCAGAAATTCAGCCTGGTCGGGTGTGATGAGACGCGCGCCGGCCAGGCTGCAGGGCAGCGACAGACGTCCGCTGTTGACCAGTGCGCGCGCGAACGGAAAGTCCGCCGCGAGTTCGAGCACGGCTGCCTGGAGCGCGCGCGCGGCCGCTGATTTGGGGGTCATGAAATCCGTGGCGCGGGTCGAGTTCAGAAGATTTTCATCGGCACCGATGCCGCGTTCTTCGTCGTAGCTGTCGAGCAGGCTTGGCGGCGCTTCCTGCTTCAATACGTGCGCGAGCTTCCAGCCCAGATTGTCGCTGTCCTGAATCCCACCGTTGGCACCACGCGCACCGAATGGGGAGACCAGGTGGGCTGCGTCCCCGACAAAGATCACGCGCTCGTGCACGAAGCGCTGCATGCGCCGACATTGAAAGGTATACAGGCTCACCCACTCGTACTCAAATTCGACGTCCGGGCCCAGCATCGCCCGCACCTTGGCGGCAACGTTCGCTTCGTTGAGCGCGGCTTCGCGATCAATGTCCCAGCCCAACTGAAAATCCAGGCGCCATACGCCGTCTGGTTGCTGGTGCATCAGGGCGGTGCGACCTTCATTAAAAGGCGCGTTGAAATAGAAACGGCGCTCCGCCGGAAACGGTGCCTCCATGCGGAGATCCACGATCAGGAAGTTGTCCTCGAAAGTCCGTCCTTCGAAATCGAGTCCGAGCATGGTGCGGAGTGGGCTGCGACTGCCGTCGGCGGCGATCACGTAATCCGCTGCGAGTTGATAAGACCCGTCTGGGGTGTCTACCGTCAACCGCACGTGGTCTGTGCTTTGTTCGAGGTGGCTAACGGTGTGTTGCCAGCGCAAATCGACTGCCGGTGCGGTCGCGACCTCAGCGACCAGATACTCTTCGGTGTAGTACTGCTGCAGATTGATAAAGGCCGGGAATTTCTGCTCTTTCACCGGGAGCAAATCGAAGGAGTACAGCGGCGCTTCGCCGGCGCCCGCGAACACCCGAGCGACATTCCAGACCACGCCCTTGGCGCACATGCGCTCGGCAACCTTTAAGCGATCAAAAATCTCCAAGGTGCGTTTGGACCAACACACCGCGCGCGAGCTGTGACTCGAACCCTGCCGTCGCTCAAGCACCATCACCGGGATTTCGTGAGTCGCGAGATCGCGCGCCAGCGCGAGACCCACCGGGCCGGCGCCGACAATCACCACCGGCACCCGCCGCGCTTCCGCACGGTGCAATTCCGGCGATACCCGATACGCATAGGGTCGGCGTGCGCTGCGCGCCTGTTCAACAGCACGCGCGAAGGGCGAGGAGGACATTTCCATCTTGTCAGATCTTCGCCGTCTCCACGGTCTGCGCTATCGCGCCAAAGATCGAATTGCCGGTGGCGTCGCGCATTTCAATCCGCACCCGATCGCCGAATCGCAAGAACGGTGTTTTTGCCGTGCCCTCGGCCAGGATCTCCAGCATTCTTTGCTCGGCGAGGCACGCCGAACCCTTGCTGCGATCGTAATTGGAGACGGTGCCCGAGCCGACGATGGTCCCGGCACCCAGTCGGCGGGTTTTTGTCGCATGCGCGATGAGATCGCTGAAGCTAAAGGTCATGTCGATGCCACAGTCCGGTTGCCCTAATAAATTCCCATTCACGTGCGTGATTAGCGGCAAATGAACCTTGCTCTCATGCCAGGCCGCACCCAGTTCATCCGGGGTCACGGCGACGGGCGAAAATGCCGTGGCAGGTTTGCCCTGGTAGAAGCCGAAGCCTTTGGCCAGTTCGGGGGGAATCAGGTTGCGCAGGGAGACGTCGTTCACGAGCATAAGCAACTTGATGTGCTGATGGGCCGCGGCGCTGCTAGTGCCGAGCGGCACATCGTCAGTGATGACGGCGACCTCCGCTTCGAGGTCGATGCCATGCGCCTCACTGACTGCAAGGATGGGGTCGCAGGCGCCCAATAAGTCATCCGAACCGCCCTGGTAGACCAGGGGATCGGTCCAGAAGCTCGCCGGCATGTCGGCGCCGCGCGCCTTGCGCACGAGCTCGACATGGTTCACATAGGCGCTGCCATCCACCCAGTGATAGGCACGTGGCAGTGGTGCGGCGACTCGCTGCGCCGCGAAAGCGAGATCCCCGCTCAGCGGCTGCGCGCAGAGCTCGTGATACACCGCCCGTAACGCAGGTTCCACTTCGCGCCAGCGGTCTAGCGCGTCCTGCAAAGTCGGGGCAATGTGCGGCACTGCGCGCGCCGATTTGAGATCGCGATCAACCACCACCAGGCGACCGTCTCGCTGCTCGGTTTTAAACGTAGCAAGTTTCATGTACGTGCGACCATTTGAGATTAGGGACCAGTGAAACTATGCTCGCGCTGCACGTCAATTGAAAGTGGATGGGTGACATGGTCGATCTGCAATATCTCTCTGGATTCGCCAATGAGCATGTCACTGAAGCGGTCGCGGGCGCGGTGCCTCGCGGACAGTTCTCGCCGCAACATGTTCCGCTCGGATTGTATGCCGAGAAGTTCAGTGCGACGGCGTTCACGGCGCCGCGCCGGGAGAATCGGCGCACCTGGTTGTATCGGATTCGGCCTTCGGTTTTGCACGGAGAATTCGCCCTCGCACCCAACCCGCACTGGCGAACCGCTCCATTGATCGGCGCGTCGCCACGCCCTAATCAACTGCGCTGGGATCCGCTTCCGATCACGGAAGTCGCCACAGATTTTATTGAAGGGATGATCACCATCGCCGCGGGTGGCAATGCCGCGCTGCAGATGGGCATGGCCGCGCAGGTGTATGTCGCGAATCGCTCGATGGTGAAGCGCTTTTTCTATAATGCCGATGGCGAAATGCTGATCCTCCCGCAGCTCGGGCGGCTCGTGCTGTTCACAGAATGTGGGCGACTCGAGGTCGCACCCGGTGAAATGGCGCTGATCCCGCGTGGCATGAAGTTTCGGGTCGAGCTGCCGGACGGCCCCAGTCGGGGCTATGTCTGCGAGAACTATGGCGCGCTGCTGCGGCTGCCGGAGCGTGGCTTGGTCGGCTCGGATGGTTTCGCGAATGATCGGGATTTTTTGGCGCCCGTCGCGTGCTTCGAGGAGCGCGAAGGCGAGTTTGAACTCATCGCGAAATTTGCTGGCGAGTGCTATCGCGCGACACTCGATCACTCGCCATTGGACGTCGTGGGCTGGATCGGCACTGCCTATCCGGTGAAGTATCCGCTCGCGGCGTTCAACGCGATGAATACCGTGACCTACGATCATCCCGATCCCTCTATCTTCACGGTGTTGACCTCGCCTTCAGATACCCCGGGGGTGGCCAACCTCGATTTTGTGATTTTCCCGCCGCGCTGGAATGTATCCGAGCATACCTTCCGTCCACCGTGGTTTCATCGCAATGTGATGAGCGAGTT
>JANOVQ010000226.1:0-13888 GCA_031417495.1 Pseudomonadota bacterium
TTGCGATACAGGGCATCGAACTTAACTTGCTGTGACTTGTTCATCCAAACTTCCTCCAGTAAAGACGCCCCGGATGAGGCGCGTGGAGGAATTATTCACAAGGTGGGTTCTTACTTGCCGCGTAGCGGCTTCGTTCAACAACACAATCGAGCCGACGCGGTGATGGGGCGGGTTTTTTATTTCACGCTTGTAGCCCGCGCGGCTCATTGTGAGCGTTAGCTGGCTTGAAAGACATGTGCCGGACCTGCTTTACTGTGCGGCATGGATTTCGAAATTATTGGCCAGATTCGTAAAATTCAAATCATCGCCAAAGGCCATGGCATTCTAGTTCGGAAACATCTTCTAAAAATCTATGGGCGCGGTCAATGGCGAAAACTCAAAGGATTGGCCACAGTTCGTTTACCCAACGGCGCTATTCATGAAGTAGAGCTACACTGGTATGAAGCGCACGGGATTGGAAGGCGCGAATTGAAAATTAAGCATTACGTGGATGATTTATGAGACAACCGACCAAACCATTTGCTTTGTGCATCGATAACACCGACTACGAAGTGTCGCTGATTACCGGTAAGGTCTATCGGATTATTCCAGACGCAAAGGCCGTAAAAGACGATTTCATCCGTATCGTAGATGAAAGTGGCGAAGACTATCTTCACCACAGAAGCCACTTCATGTTTGTCGAATTTCCTCCGGCAGTCACGAAGCGAATCCTCGCCCTGGAAAGCGCCAGCTAACCAGCCAATCGAGCCGACGCGGTGACGCTCTGGCATCTAGGTTTTAGCTCGGTGGCCCGCGCGGCTCATCGTGAGCGTTAGAACGCTGTTGGTCTGTGCAAGTAACTTGGTTATCGCAAAGCTTGGCCCCAAAGGTGGTTGCGGGTCGAAGCGAAAGAACAGAATCGCTTAAGGGTTTGCCTTTGGTTCGCCCCGGCTGCTGGTCATTACAGCATCCGGCTTCGGCAAGTCAGCGCTTCGTTTTAAGCATAGGTCGAAGGCTTCGGTAAGGGTGTAGTGCCGGTAGCTCCAGGTTATCGCCGAGGCTTACAAGACTCTCCGCTTAAGGTTGCTGATTGAGGCGAGTGGCTTCGGTGGTAAACCCCTGGCTCTGTTCCGTGGTCACTGAATCTGGAGTCGAACTTCGGCGAAAGAATGGTCTACCTTTCGAGCAGACGTGCCGTCAAAATCTGGGAGTCTGTCATGGCAATCACAAGCATGCGTTCTAACCATCTGCTCAAGCCGACGCCGGGACGTTGTGGTGGCGCTGCGCGGTTATGGTCAGTGGCCGGCGCGGCTTAGCAGTGCGTTAGAACGCTGTTGGTCAGTGCAAGTAAGCAGGTTGTCGCGAAGCTTGGCCCAAAGTTAGTTGCGGGTCGAAGCGAAAGAACAGAATCGCTTGAGCTACCGGCGTCGGTTAGGCCCGGGTGCCGGTCGTTTCGGCAACAGGCGGCAGTAAGTCAGCGCTTCGTTTAGGCAACGGTCTTAGGCTCCGTTGCAGGGTGTGTTGCTGGGAGCTGAAAGTTATCGCCGAGGTTTACAAGACACTCCGCCAAAGGTTGTTGATTGAGGTGAGTGGCTTCCTTGGCAAAGCCTTGGCTTCGTTCCCTGGTTGTTAAATCTGGAATCGGCATTCAAGGAAGACATGGTCTACCTTTCAAGTAGAAGTGTGGTCAGTACCTGTGAGTCCATCATGGCAATCATAAAAAAGCGTTCTAACGAATAAGGTTAGATCGTGCTCGCGAAGCGAGCCACGATCTGAACCGTTTGTTGGACGAGCCCGGTCCGTGAGCGCGGACCGGGGCACCTAGAAAATATTTATTGGGGTAGTACCGCGATTTGAAGCTTTGCGCAGAGGGCTGGGGCTGGAGAGCCCGCTGCATGCCTGCCGTTGCGGCAGCCGATGGCCGTTTTGTTCGGTGCTGGGGCTATGGTGCTGCGATTTTCACGGATTCAAGGCAAGCCAGCCCCGCAGCTTGCGGGCGCTGAACCCCGGCACTTGGCCAAGCACGTGGCGCTTACATGATCAGTGCGCCGCCGCAGGGACAATAGTCGCGGGAATTATTTCGGTGAACACCGCTCGGATGCGCGTTTTGATGATCGTCATCACCGCGCCACAACCCGCGCATAGGATTGGCGCGCGTTGTTTGAACCCTGTGGCGATCTGCGCGGGGACGAACTTGAGCAGCACCTGCAGCAACGCGATCACGCGCTTGCAGTTGGAATGCAAGAAACCGTAGTTGCGCGCCCGCCGAAACCCCTTGGGCAGCGCATGCTGCAATACCAGCTGTTGGCGCCGGTTTAAAACTGAGCCACTGCGCCGACTCAATAATGAGCCAGGGTCGGCGCGATCCTCATTTGTGGCTCAGTTTTCGGTCGGCGCCAACAAATGGGTGCAGTACCGTCAGCTTGGTTCCTTCAGGCCCGGTAATGTCATTGGCGGCGGCGCGCGGGTCACGCTTGGCAGGCGTCACTTGTTCGCGTAGCCGATGATTCTGCACAAAGACGCAGTGGTAGCACATAAGGTTCACGCACGTCGTCGGCACCAATGCGCGCAGCCACAGCAGTGGTTGCGCGTTTGCTCGGCACCTTGGTACAGCTCGCTTGCCGCACGCTCGATTCGGATTCAATCCGGTTGGGGCATGGTGCAGGAACGATGGACGTTAATACTGAAGTTGACGCGACGTGCGCGCCAGCGAAAGTTGCGAGTGCGACGATTTATCGGACAGCGCGGACGTTGATGCGCGGCACCGTCTTCGTGCCGGACTAATTCGCTTCGAAATGATTGAATTCAAGCTCGTGCGCACACATGTGTCATGCGCCAGAGTTTACGCTTCGCGAACCGAGCGCTTTTTTAGCCATCGCCAAAGCCGAGTACTTCGACGCTGATAATGGAGAGATTCACGTTTCGGAAAGTGTCGCTGGCGTCCGCCTGACGATCTGTCGTACCACCGACACTAGACGCCGCGTTCGTGGCTGCACTCGCGGCGCCCGCAGCACCGCCAACGCTAGCGCCGATAGATCCCGCACTCGCGACCGGCGCGCCGGTCGTGGTGCCGCCGGCTTTGATGTTGTCCGCACCCAGCACAGACACTGCCGCGATAGTGATGTTTCCGGCACTTTCAATCCCAGCCTCGCTGGCATTAACCACGCCGCGCGGCGTCACCAAATCGACGTTACCAAATGCTCGCGCCGCCGTCGTCGTGAACGCGCGAATACCACTGCCCTGAATCGCCGGGGGTACTGATTCGGTTACATGCCCATCATTATCAAATTGGAAACCGACTGCAGGGACTGCGATTGCGCTCCGCGCACCACGCCCAGCATCGATATCTCCGTCATTCGACCACACCAGGATATCGCCACCATCGGCGGCAAACACGCGCGATTCATTGACGTCGAAATCGCCGTTAAGGTAGGCCCGAACATCACCCACATTTTCGGCGACGATCCCAAGATTGTTTGCACTCTTGCTGATACCAAAGCTGTCCGGCGGAGTGGCCAAGCCGACGTTAATGTCGCCGCCAGGCGCCAGCACATCAATATCGCCGCCGGTTACCGTAAATATTTTGCTGAAATAAAGATTAAGGTCGCCATGGGTGCGTGGCTTGAATGGTTGACGCACCAATGAACCAGCAGCGCCCACCGTGCGGGAACCATTGTCGAGCTCCCCGCTCGTCTCTGTGATCGAGCTAAACAGAGTACGGATTGCCTCGTCGCCCCGGTCATAGTTCGGCGTTTTGCTACCAGCCGCGGCCCGTCCAGTGTCGCGTAGTTCGCTGAAGAACACGTCCAGGAGTTTCGAAATTTGGCGGGCGGGCGCCAGGGTCTTGAAGCGCGATAGCGCTTCAGTCGGGGTGAGGGCGGGCGCGCCTTCCAGGCCGCGCACAAACTGCACCAGCGCAGGGAGATAGACAGAATCCGGGTTGGTCATGCTCGCAAGCGCAAAATAGCGCTCGATGAACGGTGCGAACTCGAGTTCTGCGTCACCGACTCCGCCGAAAATTGAAATACTCGCACCAGGATTCATGAGTGCGCTGTTGACAGAGCTGCCTGCCGACGTGATTCCTCCGGCAGTGCCTAACTCCAAATTTCTCCCGGTTTGAACCCATAGCCGGCCTGGCCCCCACGCCTCGATGCCGTTGGTCGTGGGTAACAACGCACCTGGCGCTCCAACTGCCGTATCGGTGATCAACCGTGGGCTCGGATAGCGCAAATCTCGCCCTGCCCGCAGGACGCTGACATCCTCCAGGTCAGTGTGCTCGACGATCAAATGCAGATTGACGAGGTCGCGGCCAGCGTGCAGGGTCGCCGGGCGCGCTAAAAACAACAGTGCACCGGAGGCACTTGAGATATCACCCGTCCGCGCTACCACCAGCGCCTGTGGCGAGTTCAAGCTATGGCCCTGGTGCACGGGCCTCGTGGCCAGCGCTTGTTGCGGATTCTGCGCGTCAAGCAAATTGGCGAGGGCACTTTGCGCGTCAGACAGGTTAAACGCCTGAGGATTCGTGATGCCGGGAAGCGCTGCGGCGCCGACATCCGACAAAGAAAGTGAACGAAAAAGATCTACCGAACCTCCCGCAAGTAACAGGAGATTGCCAGCTGAGGCCGGAAACAACGTAATTTCACTATCAACTTCAATGTTCCCATTAAAAGCGGTCACTGCCAATGATGGCGCGAAGACGCGTAGCGCGCGCTTATCCAGCGAACTCGGGGATTTCAATTCGAAAGCGCTCGCGGCAGACGACGCCAGATCGTGCAGCTTAATGTTGCCATTTAGACTAACCGCCGACACCCCACTGGTTTCGGCATAAGTCAGGAAATACGAATTTCGTTCGAGTCGAATCTCTTCGAATTGGCTTGGACCTTGTGGAATGAAGGTCGGATTGACGACTCCGGCAAAGTCGAGCGAACCGCTCGCCGCCAGAGAAATCCGGCCTTCACTGAGCGCAAGGACCGGATAGAGCAGGTCTTCCGAGGTCGTCCCAATCGGTCGCCCTGACGTGATATCGCCGCCGGCAAGCAACTCGCCGGACCCTTTGCCAACGTAGAAAACGCCACTCCGGATATCGCGGCCTGCGGCGACTTTGATCGATCCGCCCCCGAGCACTTCCAGCGCGCTCGCGGCGGCTGTTATGCCACCAATCTGGCGGCCAATGGAAGGCGCCGAAACGGAAAGGTTATAGACGTCCTTCCCGGCGGCGACATCGACGTCACCACCGCCAAGTGCCGCCATGCCCTGTTCGAAGAACTCAAAGGCGATGGTCCAGCCGGTAGCGCGATTAAGCCCTCCGATATCGCCCTGGCGGACCAGCCAGCTGGATACCAGTTGGCGCGGAAACTGGAGGGAGTCGGTGGCAAAATCGAGGGCGGGAGCAACCCCGTTGAGGTTTCCGCCCGCCCGCACCACCACGTCGCCGCCCTGTTCCGGGTACGCGCGCCGCCCCACGGTAGAGCGCCCGGCGGCATTCGTCGTACCGAGCCGAATGCCAAGTCCAGTATCGAGACCTGCGGTGTAGATGATCGCTGCGCGATTGCCCAGAGTCACGTCACGTGCGGCGCTGATCTGGATGTCGCCGGTGCCGGTACGAACAGCGTTTAAGATAGGTCTGAGAACCGGCGGTTGGTTCGCTCCCGAGAGTGGATTCGGCACGCTGACCGTGCCGCCCTGGAGGGTTACGTTGCCTACGCCATGGCCATTCCTTACCAGCCCATCTGCCGCCAACGCCGCCATAGAATTTGCGCTACCAAAATCGGCGCCAGCGACGAGGCGGTATGACCAGGACTCTCCGCTGGTCTGTAATGTCGGAAGGCCAGTGGGGCGAATCGCACAAGCCGAGGGGTTGGCGCATCGTTGCGATCTGCCGTCAGCATCGACGCGGGCGAGATCGGCAACCCCGTTAAAACCATCTGACAGGATGTCAGCCAGATAAAGGTTGCCGGCTGCGCGCAGGGTCAGGATTCCCGGCTCGCCAGCGAACCGCCAATTCGCGAGATCCCAAATCGCCGCAAGCGTCAGGTCGCTGGCAGCAAGGGTCGCATCCTCGGTAATGCTGCGCAGTTCGAGCCCGGGTCGGACATGAAACGCCGAGTGCTCACCCAAGCTCCCTAAGGATGTGCGTATCGCTGGTGCATTCGACAGGAAAAGGCTTGCATTATCAAAACGCGCGTTCCCGATAGTAAAGGTATCCCCCTGGGTGATGGAATCTTCGCGGTACGCGTGGAATCCCTCCAGAATAGCCGTACCAAAACTTGTCACTGCACCGCGCACGCTTAGCCGATCATTGGCACCATCTATATCCGCTAACGTCAACACGCTCGCTTCTGGCAGCCTGAGATGCAGTTTCCCGCCCTGCTGAGGGCCTGCCAAATTGACCGTTGCACCGTCCAAGATTGTGATTCCGCCTGAAACGAGCGTGCCGTCGGTAGCGCTGGCGCTCTCCAGCATCACCTGGCCTCCCACGCCGTCCTCGGCAGTGGCGTGCGCATCTAGTACCGTACCGCTGCCGAGGAAAATCTGCTCGGCTGCCGCTAAATGGATGCGCCCACCCTGTTCGCCGGAGGCGTCCAGGACCCCACCAAGCGTGAGGTCGCCGTTATCGACGGTGATGCTGATCGCATGGCTTTGGATCCGGGCACTCGCTAGATCGACACTCCCGCGCCGCACGCGCGCCTCTAGGTTTTCCTGGAAACCAGCGCGTGAGGTTTGTTCAAACAGGGCCCCAAAGTCACTGCCACTGAGGGTTGAAGTCTCGAGAAAAAATTTGCCGTCGGAGTAACCCGGTGCCGCGTCCGCGAGCAAGGTGGCGCCGGCAATTTCCACATTGCCCTCGGCAGCCTGTAAGCGGAGCGATCCTGCGGCACCACCCGTGGGACTACCACGGAGATCGATAGTCGCCCCAGTGCTCAGCCGCAAGTCGCCATGCTCGGAGAATAACGAAACCTCGCCAGCCGGCGCAAAGACAGGCGTCCCGCCAAAAATAACCTGGCGTCCCGCTACCTCTATCAGCGAATCTGCAGATAGGCTTATATCGTCTCCCGACTCAGTCCCAATCGCCTGCAAAGTCACTTTCCCTGCCGGCAGCTGGAGCCGGCCGGACGCACTTACCCTGGCCCCTTTTAAAAGAACTGATCCGCCGAGAGATTCGAGCGGCGGCAATGGTGCAACGCGAGACCCAAATACCAGTCCGCCAGTTGCTTCAATCACTATTGAGGCACCTGCAATTGGCGCAATGCGGGCAGTGGTAATCGCCAGATCACCCGCCACGGCCAGCCGGGTAAGACCTTCGCCGCGCAAGGTGTCTGCGCTAAGCGCAACCGTGTCGAAGCCACTCAACGAGAAACCAGGCAGGTGACCGTTACCGAACGTCAATTCCTCGGACGTGAGATTCAGCTGGCCGTGGCCAAGTACAGCACCCGCCGGTGACACGTAATTCAAACCGGTGGCATTGCTCATCCGTACCCCGTGCGCTGCGACCGACGATTGCAGTCCGTTATTCTCGTAACCTCCGATTCCTGGTCCTTGTATTTGCAGACTATCAAAATGCAGGTTAAGCCCTCCGTAAAGATCGAGACCTTCTCGGCTCGTCAGCACCAGTTGGGATACCGCAAACGAATCTAGAAAAGCTGACGACAGAATTAATCCAACGGAAGGTTGCGTCGGAGTTCCGAGGCTGATGCGTGGCGCGCCTAAATTGAGCGAGCCGCTGATCTGAAGTGCTCCGCTGAGGAGGGTGTTCAGCGAGGCATCAAGCAGGCTCGAGCCAGACGCGATCAGCGTCGCACCGGCTTGCAGATCCAAAGTTCCGTGCGCGCCGATTTCGTGAGTGCGGAGCAGCGTGGCCTGCTGACCATTGCTAACGCGCAGCAACGCCCCGTCGCCATTCACCGCGAGCGTCTGGCCAACGGAAATCTCAGACCCCGCTGCATTTATTTCTGAATCCGAGCCGACCGTGATCGAATTCGTGGCCGCAAGGATAATTTCCGGCGCCGTAAGTTTTACGCCAGCGCCAATTTCAATTTCTGTGGCATCGATGCTAAGTGTGCGCACGCCGCCTAAAAATGTGCTGGTGCCGCCGAAGAACAGTGTCGTCGCGCCGAGCGAATTCAGGCCGCCGGCATCGAGCAACAACGTCGCGGGTGGCGCCGTCATTGCAGCGGCACCATTGACGATTTTCAGCGCTGCACCGGAAATTTCTGCGCGCGCGCCTGCGCCACCAAAACCGGGGGCAGACTTCAGTGCACCACCCAGTGCCAGTATTTGACTGGCGACAATCCGCACTGTCCCCGCATCCTGTGGCCGTGCCTGTCCAGCTAACCCAGCAAAATCACTAGCACGTTCAAGGTTGAACTTCCCAAGTGCCGCAGTGTCTTGTGCGTTACGCACAAGAAAACCGGAAGACCGCAAGTCGCCTTCACCACTGTTGGCAAAAATACGGCGCCCCGCAATGATGCTTCCGCCAGCGGTCATCGGCACTTGTGCCGCATCTGAAAGATCTGAAAAGCCGTGCTGGGGAGTTATTAAAAACGCGCCGGGCAAAAGAGAAAAGCGCGCCGGTAACAGTGCATAGCGCCCGCGGGGCAGACCTGGCAGACCGGACAAAAATTCAATGCCTTCGCCAGGTGCCAACGAAAATCCTAACTGCTCCTGCGGATCGTAAGCGCCAAGTGAGGACTGCAGGCTCGGCAACACGGCATAGCTGAGTGGCGAGCTAGTGACATTAAACGGATCATCAGAGCCGCTCAGCCCCGGCTCAAACTCATAGGCGAGTAACTCACCGCCGCCCGAAAGATTGACCGTTGCGCCGGCCAGCAGCTGAATGCTGGGGCCACGCAAATCGACTGTGCCGGTCGGAAACGGATCTGCAGCGCGATTGGATTGCTCAGTAAACACCAGGCGGCCCTGAGCGTTGCCAACAGCTCCGTCAAGTAAATACACCCAATCTTTGCCAATTTCGATGCGTCCGAATAATGCAGTAAGCCCTTCCAAAGACGTCGATGTCTTGCTCCCCGGCAGCAGACTCAATTCGGTTTCTGCGGCTAGACTGATCGTGCCGAGGGGCGCCTTAAGTTGGCCCGCCTGCACGATGACGGGCGCTGCAAGCGTGAGTGCGCCGCCGACTGACATGACTGGGGTATTGTCGGCTCCGCCCCTGATATCGATGCGACCCGCCGGATTATCCCGCACCGCTATGGTGTAATCGCTTAGAGTCGTCGGAAAAATTTGGCGCGCAGTGAACTCTAAATTGCCCTTGGTCTCGAGCTCGCCGATTCCCTTGGTCGCGACCCGCGCGAGATTAAGTGGCTGCACACCCCGCAGCCGAATATCGCCAGTGCTGCGAAAAGCCGCGCTGCGCCAACCGTTAAGACGCAGGTTGCCAACGAAGTCTATATTTTCGGCAACGGCCTCCAGCATGCCTTCACCGCTCTCGAGTGGGGGCGTAAATTGCGGATCTAGATTGAGTAAATCGTGATTGTCGTCAGGATTGCCGAGCGCCATGTACGGCGCAGACAGGGTCACTTTACCGCCCATACTCTCGACGCCGGCCGCCTCCAGCATTAGGCGGCGCGAGGCAGAAATCGTAGTGCCGTCAGCCACTCGGATCAGCCCTGCCTCCCTTATCGATTCCACAGGTTGGCGCGAATAATTTCGCGCATGAAGCCTCAGATCGCCGAAGCCTCCAGCCGCCAACTGAGTATCCGAAATACGCGCAGGCCCATTGAGCTCAGAAGGGAGTGCGTCACCTGGACGAAGTAGCTTCGGCACCTTAGTGAAATCGCCATGATCCAGTTGAATCACCCGTGGCCCAGTCGGCAAGCTCAGTGTCGCTGCACTGAGATCAGCCGAGTCATTTCTCGCTTGTGCATCGAGGGCAAAGGTCAGGCTACCGGCGCGCGCGCCTGCTTGTGCGGCCGCAGCGCGCAGACTCCCGTCGAACAGGATTCCTTCTGCTGCGCCGATATTGATTTCACCAGAATCACTGGCGAGCGTCTGGCGTAGAGGAGTGCGCGCGTTGTTGCCAGAAGGGAAAATATCAAGATCCGCGGTTATTCCCCTGACATCGATTATCGCGCCCGTCTCAGCAACCACATATCCGCTGCTGGCATTCAAGCTAACCGTACCACCATCGAGCAAAGTCCCACTCAATAACCCTCGGCTATTGGGCGAAGGAAGAAACTCGCCCACGCTCAGCAATGCGGCATGTGGCCCGAGCCAGAGTGACTGTGCAGCTAAATGCTCAAGCAGTCTGGCGCCCGAGATTCCGCTGAGAAGAGAGACCGTGATTGCCCCAGCCGGCGCCTCCACGCGGCCATCTATCTGCAGCCTGGTCTCACTCGCAAGCGTGATAGTCGCAGCCAAGTCACCAACGAGTGAGGCTCCGGTTTGGAGATCGAGCAAACCGGCCTGCTGTAGCGCATGGTTGTCGAATTGATTCTGCGGGTTCTGCGCCTTAACCGTGAGCGACAGCGCGCTCGCGTGACGAAGATTCTTGGCAAGCGTTTGCAAGGAACTGAACGCACTGATATCGGACCCTGTTGGCTGTGCACTAAAATCTGCGGCCAGCACGCGATTCTGTTGTTGCAGCAGCAGCTCTGTCCCCGCGCGCACGGTGGCCGAACCACCAGTAGCCGTCAACGCGAAAGATTCGAAACCTCCAGTTCGGAAGTACGCGGGTGATAAATCCACCCGGCCAACTTCCGATGCGCCACAGCCGGCGGTGGCAATACAGATTCCGCCGGCATTAATCGTTAGCTTGCCACCGCGTGTGATGCCATAAGCCATCAAAGTTCCGTTAAGTTCGAGCGGAACCGCGAAGCGTTCGCCATTTGGATCCGTGCGTGCAGTCAGCGTGAGATCGCCAGCAGACCCTGCCGTGAGTTTGCCCGAACGTGACACCGCGCCACCGCCATTTGCACGCAGCAAACTACCCGACGCAATGAACAGCCCCCCAGTCCCCAGCTGCTTACCTTGCGCAGTGAGGTGAATCGAACCGCCATCAAGTAAGCGCGGCCCGCCCGTTGTCTGGGTCGATGAATTCTGCGCGGTTGCTTCGTTTATCCATTGCCCACTGACGTCAATGCGCGCGTTCTCAGCAATTATGAGGGTGCCCGTGCTCGGTGTCGCGGCAACACCATCTGCCGTGTCACGCGCGAATAAAGAGATTTCGCCAGCGGGCGCGACAATGTTCCCCGCCACTTGGATTTCACCGGCGGCAATTGCGAGACCGCCTCCACCGCCTAAATTCAGAGGGCTTCCGACAATAACCTTGCCTTCACTGAAAATATCGAGATAACCCAACTTGTGGGCACCAAACCAGTCGGCGGCGAGGCGGACATTCTTGCTGGCGAGCGGAAAGTCGGTTCCAGCAAGGTTAAAGTTGGCAGCGACGGTGGGGGCAGTTCGAGCGTCGAAATAAAAATCAGGCGCGATGTATTGAGGATCCCGCGCCACCGTCGAATCCAGGCCAAGCACGAGACGGCCGGGGCGAGGCAGCTGATCGAATGCACGCGATAGACTCAAAGCAACCGCCAGATCGGTCGGATTCCGTTGCAGCAGGCCAGCCTGTGCAGCACCACGCAGATCTCCATCCAATAACAAATTTGGCGCAACAATGTTAACCGTCCCCGCATCCCGCCCTTCGAAGTACCCGCTATCCGTCGCAACCGCTCGTTGCTCGACCTCGAACAGATGCCAACTTTCCGTCGGACCCCATTTCTCGTGGACATAATCGAATTGCCCGATCAGTCCGTCGTAGGACACATTGGGATCCGCAGACCCGATGTCGAAAATTCGCCCCTCTCGCAGCAGTTTAGAAGTTTGTACATCACCCCCAGCATAAAAAGCGGATCCACCAGAAACGTCGATCACCGAGCCGGTTCGCAGCAGCACCCCACCCTGCGCTTCCAGTACGACCTTGCCCCCCACGCTATTGCGTTCAGTGTTATCCCGCTTCAGATCGGCAGCTGACGCATTGGTAAGATCCGCGAGCGGTGTACCGATCCACGGTGTGCCGTCGGCGAGTGTTCCATGGCGACGCAAATCCACCGTGATCGTTTTGCCGCGCAACACTCCATCCCGCTGCACGGGTCTGTCTTTGAGTTCCGCACCCTGCAGCTTGACGGTCAGTGCATTACGCGTCGCTGCGAGCGTTGCATGGGTTCCCGACACATCAATGCGGCTGCCAGACTCCATGACGATTCGGCTACTTGAGGTGGCCTCGGTGTCGCTGAGCGTGTGCGCATCGTCCCCATTGTCGTTCGCTTGCGCGGTGACCACCCCACCACGCGCCTCTATTTTGGCGTTGACTCCGAGCACGACTGACTTGCCGACCAGTTGTACCGTGCCCGTCAAACGATCACTGGCATCCGCGACGACCGTTTGGTCCGTCAGTGCCGGATTGGCGGCTGTTTCGCTATTTTGGCCCAGAACTAATTCGCCGCCGCGCTCAGGAATCAAGGCTGGACCACTGCTTCTAACGGTGCGCGCGCGTAACTGCACCCGGCCGTTTGCACGCACCGCTGAATTCGCTGATACACGCCCGAGTTGGTTCACCGACAATCCCACCAGTGTCGCGGTACCGCGATCAGCGACGATTTGTCCGAGCAACTTGGTGGGGTCCTGGTTACCTGTATTCGACGTGGCGCCGTTAGTCACGGTGCCACCATCGCCGACTTCGACAACTAATCCGCTGCCTTGCCCCACCGCAGGTTGGCGAATAAATATTTTGCTCCCCGCGGCCAGCGCCACCTGGCCATCTGCGGCGGAGATTGTCCCTTCATTCGTGACCTCAGGTGCGAACACGAAGACGCGGCCATTAGCGCCATTCGTCGTAATGTTCGCGCCTTGGTCAATGTGAATTCCGCCACTCAAGGGATGCCCGGCACCATCGAGATCGCCCGCGAACGCAGGGCCTGAAAAACCCTGGGCGGATGGCGGCGCAATGCCCAGCGCCCCCGCGTCGGGAGTGACATTCAAAGAGGACGCGACCAGTCCACGCACATTGACCTGCGCGCCGGCTCCAAACACGATCCCGTTCTGGTTCAGCAACCACACTTCACCGTTCGCGTTAAGCGCGCCGCGGATTACCGCCGGATCGTTCTGATGAATTAGATTTAAGGCAATTGCAGCCGCGCTCGGCTGCGCAAAGTTGACGGTGTGTCCCGCATCGACATTGAAACTTTCCCAATTGAGCGTCACTTTCGGGGTGAGCTGCGTGATCCCCATGGTTTGATTGGTGACGACTGGTGGGAGCGCAGCGCCAGCAGAGACCCAGGTGGCACTGGGTACCGGTAACGGGGGGGCTGCACTCGCGCCGAAGGCGGCAGTGAAGGCAAGTCCGAGAACTAACCAGTTCATGAGCGATGCGCAGTGCTGGTGCGTGTGCCTCAGCACATGGTGAAAGTGATTCAACGCTATTGGCTCCCTCGATCATGTAAATCCAGGTGGCATTGGCTCGCAGGGAACTTCACGAACTGCAGGCTCCTATTCAATATTGGGAATCGCAAAAAGCAGCGGCCCCAACAAAAATTGGGGCCGCTGCTTTTCTATGACTAATTCATGGATACGATGCTTACGAACCGCCGGTGGTGCACACCGGACGGAGTCTCCGTCCGGTGTGGTGTTCGTTATCCGACTCCTCTTACGGTGCGGCGCTTACGGACCCGCATTCGCCTGTGAGTTATTGATCGTCACCGGTGGCAGACAGGCATTCACGGTGCCACTCGCACCGCGCGTCTTGAGCGCAACCGGATTGGTCAACACGTCACTCTGCGTACCACCTGAGGTGACAAACGGCGCCACTGGTGCATCGCCGGCATTTCGCACCGCGTTACCGAGCAGTCCGGCGCGACCGAAGAGCTGAGTGAATGGCACGTCAACCGCAGAGATCACATCC
>JANOVQ010000227.1:0-16495 GCA_031417495.1 Pseudomonadota bacterium
CGCCGAGCCACGTGCCTTCGTCCAGTGCGCAGACCCGGCAAGTCGCGAGTTCAAACCGACAGCGTCGATTCGAACATCATCACCGATCGAAATTTCAATTGAACCCGCCACATTGTTGACGAAGAAATTTGGTGGGCCGGCCGGTGTGTGGCCTGGCTCTGTCGCGCCAACCAGGAATTCATCCTCCGATATTTCAATCGCTGTTTCCGGTAATTCACGTAACGTAACGTGGACCCGCGGCAGGTCGATGCGACCGGTCAGATCCAGATGCTCGGCACTGAAATCAACGACGAGATCTGGCGAGACATCAGCTTCAAGTTCCGGCAGTCGAGCGAGCGGAAAGCGTTCACCTTTTATGGTGAGATGCCCAGGCCAATGCGCGGCGGAGTCCAGGGCAATTGCGCCGGCAATTTGAACTTTTCCGGTGTTGTTGCCTATCTGGCCGGTTAGATTGAGACTCGGTCCTGCGCCGCTATGGGCGTCAAAAATTAGCGTGGACAGACTCAATCCACTGCGCGGCACTCGGACTTCACCATCAGCCAGGCGAGCGGTTGCTGTGACCACAGGCGCCGCACGTGTTCCGCTCATCGTTGCATCAAGCGTCGCAGCACCGTGTGTGCCGGCTATATCGGGCAAAAATTCATCAATCCAGGACAGATCTGCAGTGCCCACCTGCAGGTGTCCCGATAGCGACTGCGCGCCGTCGAATTCGTAACGCAGGCGACTGTCTAAACTGAGCCAGGTGCCGAGGTCAGCGCTCAGCGACGTCGTGAGTAGTTCGCGTGTCAATGCCACGTTGCGCACAAATTTCTTTACAGGAATAACTTCAATCTCGCCCTGAGAATTGGTCGCGTGGAGTTCGGCGTCGAGTAAGGATAGGGAACCAGTCGCCGACACCTGCCCCGCCGTGTTCGACAGTACAGCGTCTCCTTCGATTGCACCCCGAAGCTTAATCGACGCCGGCAACGACGGTTGGAATACTGACAACGGGAATGCCTTCAGACGCATGTCGGCGCGTCCGCCGCGCGCTGACCAGGCGGACACTTCTGCGCAGAGCGCAGCGTTACCAGATCCCAGACAGGCGGGCTGACTCCGCCAGCCCGCGCGGTCATAGCCGAGGGTGGTGGGCGCCGCCAGCGTCCACCGTCCAAAATTATCAAGAACGAGATCGAATTGCTTCAGCTCGCCATGCCAGGCCTCGCCCTGCCACGCCCCCTGAGCAGTGAGATGTGCCGTGTGTCGACCGCCGTCGAGGCGCATGGATAGGACGTGATTATCAGGCGTGCCGTCGAGATCCAGATTAAGGTCGCCCAGCGCATCACTCCCATGTCGGATATTGTGTAATGCCAGTTCGAGCCGTGGCGGCGCGCGCAGCGCAAGGGTCAGATCGACCGAACCCGATGCGCGTGCGATGGACCATTCGTCGAGATGTACATCGCGCGCAGCAAGCTCGGCACGCAGCGCTGGGTTCGCGCGGGTGCCGCTAAGCTTGCCTTGAGCTTCAAACGTTCCGCTCAGCCCGGGCGAGAATTGGGCCAAATTTTTGAAGTTCAACGCCAATTTTCCCTGCAGAATGTCGGCAATCGTCGCTTCGAGATCCAAGCTGTTGTTGCCTAGCGCAACATGCGCCTGACGAATATCGAGCACTGCACCGCGGTTTTCGATTTCGGCATGGCCTGCTAATGCATATCCGCGCCAGTTGCCGCCAATATGCTTCAACGTCAACCGCGTCTGCCAGACATCCTCCAAGTTTTGAAGCAGGGCATGTCCGGACAGTGCAATCCGACTGTCAAACCGCGCGTCAACTTGTGCGAGATCGAGATCGCGTGCATTGAATTCGAGTCGCGCTTCTCGCTTGTCCTTAAAATCCACTTGCCCGGTGGCGTGCAGACGGCCACCCCAAAGATCGACGTCAAGGTTTTGGATCAAAAACTGCGCAGGGTCGAGTTGGCCCGCGAGCGCAATCGCCAGCGGACCGGCATGCGGTTCGCGCACGCGCGCGCGAACGCGCACGTCAAGTGCCGAGGGTGTCCCAACGATTTCAACGACCGCTTCGCTAACCTGCAAATCTGACACTTGTGTGACTACGATGTCGCGGGCGGACAAAGTCGCGGCAATTTTCGGTCCGGTATAGAGGTCGGTTACGGTGGCCTCAAGCTGAGTCACCCAGGGGAGCAACCCGTTATGCTTCAGAACGAGTTTTCCTGCACTAAGCGTGAATTCGCCGCGCCCAGAGATTCTTGGTAGCGGCTCGGTTTCCGCCGCGAAGGCCTGCCACTCGAAATCGCCAGCAAGCCGGTTAAATCCTTCTCCGTTACGATTGAGATTGACGGCCACTTGTACCGCCCGCGACGCCAGCGGATCGACTGTCACGGAATTCGAAAACTGCAGTTTCACCGCCGATGGCGTACCACGCACAGTGAGGTGTGTCGGCGCCAAATGGATTGGCCGCGTTGTCAGATCATCGATTGTCATCGCATCGAGATCGATTGCGAGGTCAAGCGGCATAACATGCGCCAACAGATTGGTAGTGCCTTTGATGCGCGCACTAAACCAGGTATTCACGATACCCGTGAATTTCACAGCATCGAGATTGCCGTCGAATTTGAACTGCAGGTGGGCAGCGTGGTCCTTCGATCGGATATCGGCCAGAAGCTCCGCCGAAACCTCGGGCATGTCATTACCCTCGATCACGCCGTGACCCGTCATCGTAAAATCGTCAGCGACGGCGCGCAATTCGGTAATTTCGAGCTCCCGGTGACGGAGCTCGGCGACCGCTGCAATCCGCTTGAAGCGCTGCGTAACGGTACCCTGGCGCAGCGTCAGGCCATCTACGGTAACCTTGCGCAGGACAATCGCGAACGGCAGCTGTGGTAACACGGGCGGCGCGCGGGCCTTGGTCGCGGCCGTGGCGCCGAGATCTACGACAACCGTCTTGGCGCTCAGTGCGGTCACTTCGATCCGGCCAGCCCACAGTGCGCGCGGTCGCCAAATGAAATCCACACGATTGATCGTGAGCGGGCCATCTTCTAGGACCAACGTGAGCCCGTGGATCGTAACGTGGTCGGCGAGTCTTCCGGTGACCTCATCAATATGCACCTGCGGCGTAACCTGGCGGGCCGCCCAGCGCAGCACCAGACTGGCGCCGCCCGTGCTTAACATCAACCACGCGACGCAGCCAGCGATTACACAGCTGAGGCAGACTAACGGCAGTACCGCGCGAAAGGCGCTGCGCATGTTAGAACTCGCCGCCGATGCGAAGATGGATTCTGGCCAAACTATCATCGTCCAGCGGATGCGCCAAATCGATGCCTACGGGTCCAATTGGTGAACGCCAGCGCACACCCAGTCCTATGCCAAGCTTGACTTCCTGGTTCTGACCCGACCCACCAAAAGCATTGCCCGCATCGCAAAATAGGGCGAGCCCCCAGCTCTCGGACACGAACTTCTCGACTTCAACACTCGCCACCGCCAGGTACTTACCACCGACCACGCGACGACTGTTATCAACTGGCCCGAGATCGTCTAACGCGTAGCCGCGAATGCTGGTGTCGCCACCGGCAAAAAAGCGCTCCGATGGTGGCAATGCGCGAAAGTTTTCAACCCAACTGGCGCCCAACTCGGTCCGGGTTAACAGTCGGATTCCTTGCGGTAGTCCATAAACAGCGCGGATCGAAAGCAGTGTTCGGGCAAAATCCACATCGGATACTAACGCATTGGCCGAACCACGAATTTCAAAGCTGATGGCGTATCTGTCTAGCGGATAGAGCGGATCATCTGACCTTCTCTTGGTCCAGCGCAGCCCAGGAAGGATTAACGTCGTGGTTCGATTGTCTGACGCGACATCAAAAGACTGTTCCTTCACACTAATGAAGCGCGTTTCCAACCAGCCCCAGGGTCGACGTTTAGTTTCCGTGAGGCCGACTTGCGCTTCAGCCGTGTTAAAGACGTTGAGATCCTCACGCCGGATACCCACCTGCAGGCTTAGCGTCTCATCCACGGGGTGCGCGCGCGGTATCTCGTACGCACTCAAAAAGCGCTGCTCAATGAGCGAACTTCGTAGTTCGATATTTAGGCGATGACCGGCCGTATTGAGTCGCCGATTATTGTATTTCAGGCGCCCCCGTAAGCCTTCATCGGTCGACCCCCCGAGACCTGCTGAATACTTGTGTATCTTGCGCGGCGTCAATTTGATCTGAATTGGAATCTGCCGCTCAACGGCGGCTGAAAACTACGGCCTGACTTGAATGGTTTGGAAATAATCACTCGCCGATAAATTTTCGTAGAACTTCGACACCAGTGCTGATTCATAATGCGCACCCGGGGTATATTCGACGAAGCGCTTAACTAACGCGTCATCGATGGAAGGAGGCTCCTGCTCGATCTGAATCTCGCCCATTCGATAGCGAGGACCGCTGTCATATTCGATCACAATGTCAGAGAAGCCTGCGTCCGGGTTCACGCGCAGAAGATGCCTCACAAAGCGCCCCTCCCGATAGCCGCGTTGCCGCGCCAGTGATTCGATCAAGGCTTTAGTGTCGGTATATTTTTGGTGATTGAGGCCTTGCCCCCGCTTGATCGGAAGATGTTTCAACGCGCGTGAAAAACCGGCGTCCAGGGCCGCTTCGCCGAAAATAGAGACAGTCACGTCCCGCACCATTATCCGTGGACCTTCGACGACTTCCAGGCGTACCGTCGGACAATCCGTCGTACGCTCAACCGTCACTGCCACACTGGCGTGATAATGCCCGAGCGCCTGCAATGCTTTAAGCGCCTCGCCTTTCGCGCGCTGCGACAGGACTCGCACATAGGCGCGTGGCGTCGTGCACGGCTTGGAAGTCAACGAAACGTGCGCGCGTATATTCGCCACGACACTTTGACGCACGCCATCCACTTTCACGTTGATCAACGGTGGCGCAGGCTCGGCGACGGGCGGAGGCGCGCCAAACGGCAAGTAGCTGCACGCGCTGAGCGCCAGCCATGGCACACACCATAGGGGACGTAACCACATCAGTGCATCAATAGCGATTGGCGTTGCAGGTCGAGGGGATTTGCGAAAATCGAAAGGTGCAGATAACGCACTATGGACAATCTACCAGCACGGCGTCCAAATAGGCACAAAATTACTGTCGTCGCCCGGCCTCTCACGACACAACTACTACCGAAAATCCGCCGCATGGGTCCGCGCGGTGGATGTGTCGGCATTGAGAGCAGCTTCGGCCGGGCACATCGAACCTCACTTCATCAACGTGAAATCCATTGCCAGCAAGGAGACGCCCCTTTGTGGGTTTATAAATGAGCATGGATACTCGATATCGAAGGACCTGCGGCGGACCCCTCGGTTATTTCGGCATAGGCAACTTGCCTTTGATCCGACTTAGTGCGAGTCGATAGGGGCACTCACACGGCGTGCCCATGCACCGTCCGTCGGCACGAACAATTTGCCGCCACAACCGCTGCCATTTAGCTTGTGCCGAGCGCGCGATTGATGCCGAGCTGGAGAATGCGATTCAGTAGCTGCGGGTAGCCGATTCCGTCGAATTCCGCGGACTGCGCAAATTCCTCGCTGTGTGCAATATCTGGATTGGGATTCGCCTCCAGGAAATAGGCCACGCCGTCTGCCCCAAAGCGAAAGTCGATGCGCGCGTAGCCGTCAAGATCCAGTGTACGGCAGATGCGCTTAGCCGACCGCTTCAAGCGATTCGATACTTCTACTGACAGATCGGACGCGGGCCCCTGCAGAATTCCACGTCGCTCTTGATATTCCGGATCGTGTTTAACACGATCTGTGGCGATCGGAAGCTGTCCGGATCTCAGCTCGCCGAACTCGAGCTCCCACACGGGGAAGGCCCGCAATCGCTCGTTCCCAAGTACGCTTACGTAAAGCTCGCGCCCTTCAATGTACTGTTCACCGATTGCGTCTGTACCCACCCGCTCGTGCACGAAACTTATACGCTCGGCAAGCTTTTCATCGCTATCCACCACTGATGCCTGCGCAATCCCTTTCGATGAGTCTTCGCTCACACTTTTCACGATAAGGGGAAACATCAGTCGCCTGGGCCGTTTAACTTTTCGGCCGCGCGGAAACACCGCGAACGCTGGCAGCGGAATACGATGATAAGACAATAGTTTTTTCGATAATGGCTTACTTCGAGCCAGGATCATTCCCCGCGGATTCGAGCCCGTATACGGCACACGCAACAGTTCAAGATAGCTCACTACGTTTTGATCAAACGCCGTTTCGCCATGAAATTGCTCGAGAAGATTGAACACGATATCGGGCTTCCAATTCGTCACTTCGTCGCGGATGGCCTTGAGTTCATGTTGCACGGCAAGCGATCGAACGTCGTGACCAACCTCGCGCAGCGTCGTCACGACGTCGTACTCCGTTTTCCAATAATGCTGTTCCTTCTCCGAATAGCCCTCACGTGATTCCGGCGGCACAAAATCTGGATGCATCAGGACGAGGATTTTTAGACGTTTCATAGCGCAATCCATTCGCGTCGTGCGCGACTATAAAGGGAATGCACGGTATTCGTGACCAACATCAAAGTGCAATCCATCATCAATTGGCGATCCGCGCCGGGAGCACGCAATTTGAGTTCTTTCGAGCGTGCGATCATTCCGTCCAACACCGCGTCTAACGTCAGTTGATACTCGCCGGTCCATTTTGCCGTCATCTGCCGAATCTTCGAGCGGTGCTTTCGCAGAAACTGTACCGCCGTTGGCGCCTGTCGATGACGAGGCTCCGCCGCGAACAGGCGCAGAAGATCTCGATCAAAATACGTCGGCGCGTTTACCGTATAGCGCTCCTTTTTATTCGCATAATACTGGCGCAACGTGAACTTGCTCTTTTTGAGCGGGTCGACACGTGTACGGGGACCAAAGCTGGACTTCCGCCCCGCAATCTTTTGCATCAAGCCGTCGACATACTCCAATTTTTTTAAGGCCGGCCACTCTGCGTAGCGTTTACGCCAGCTTGAGCGGGGCTTTAGCCAGACTGCGAATGTTTCCGCGAAGTCCTCGTCTGGGTGGCTCTGCGCGTACCACATTCGCAAATGTTGAACGTGATTTTTGCTGGCCGGATTGGGGCGATAGAGATCGGGATACGGCTGTGACGAGCTACCGAACAATTGCTGCCACTGACGGAGGCGATGCAAATTGAAAGCATGTTGAACGACATGGCCGGCTTCATGTCGCAAGATGCGCATGCATTCCACTGGAGTGCCGCCTTCAACCTCCAACATCATTTTGCGTTCCAGTCGCATCAGTCGCGGATGGGCGAGGTAGAAGGGGATGGCGATGCCTGGGGTGTTATCAGGACTAAACCACTCGTCCGAAAGCCACACATGTGGACGCACACGCAAGTCGTTAAGGGCGAGTTCCTCATACAGGTTCTCGACGCAACCTTCGATCCAGGTGTCCTTGACTTGCACATCCAGCGCTTTCATGGGGAGATCAAGCAGCGCGTCTTCCGACCATGTCGCCCAAGGGTGTTGATGTCGCATAATTATCCTCCCGCCCATCCCATGCACCGATTCTTTATTCTTCAAGAATGGAATTTGCTGCATCAACGAAGCATCTGCCGTTGGCCGCAAAAATATAGTCGCCGCAAATCAAGCTGGCGCGTTGGCCTTTATTTGGCAGATTTAAACCGGTGACACTATACGCTCCATAGAAAGCGCGACGCTGATTCTCAAGTTCGGACGCGCCAGCGGCGTTGTGCTATTTGAGGCGGCATTCGACGAGATTCGCCACCTAATGCGTTAGGAGCTCCCTCGGTTCTGGGCTCCCATTGTTCCTGCGCATGTGGGCGACGCTTTCGTTTCTGCAAATTAACGGTCATGGGCTCTGACTCCCTGGGCTACTTGATAGTTTCCAGCAGCTCATTCCACTAATATGACATCACATTTTGAAGGAGGAATATTCAGCATGGTCACTCCCAAGAAAAAGAAAACCACGGTCAAGCAGACACGGCCCAAGACTGCTTCCGCCGCGGGCAAAATCCTCAGCAGAAAAAAAGCCAAACCTTCACAAAAATCCGCCGCCGCAAGTGCGCTAGCCCAAACTGGCCGCAAAGCACGGACTCGCAAGTCCGCGGCGAGTACAGCGGGCGGCATCCTTGGCCGGAACAAAGCGTCGCCAGCGGTTAAGCGCGTCGCGGCCAGCGTACTGGCGCAAAGAGTGAAGCGCAAAAAGCCGTCCTAACCGCCAGCTTTCTAAAGCGCCTTCGCGAAAGCATTATCAAAGATGCTTGGAGATTATCCATACGTCTGCGGCAGACGATAACGGCTGGCGCTCATGGTCGGTCTTCGCTATAGCCAGGGGTAATAGAGACATGCGTCGCTCCCTCTGCTAGGGATAACGTTTTAACAAGCTCGCCGCGCGCGATACCCCCGGCAATGGGCGCCATCTTCGTTGTGGAACTCCCGCTCGGTTACTCTTGGATACAGGATCTGACAAATGTCAGCCGCGTCCTCGAACATTCCAATGACGGGGCTCTTTCTGCTTTTGTGGCTTGCTGCTAAATCGCGTCAGGAAGCACAAGCCTCGGCTGGGTTTTTGCTTTTTGAATAGATAGCTATATAATGTTTGCGTGTCATAGGGAAACCCAAAGGAGGAAAGCATGTATAAGCGAATTTTGATCGTCACCGGCAATCGAGATGCTGATCGCGCCGCCCTGAAAGAAGGACTCGCCCTGGCGAAAGTACATTCGGCAGAAGTGCTGCTCTACCATGTGCTCCCCAATTACGCCGCGACAGTGGCCGACATGGCGCCAATGCTTTTGGTGAGCCCCAAAGATTTTCGCCGCGAGGCAAGGCGCGAGGCGAAGCGCATCATTGGCGAAGCGCGAATGATGGCCTACAAAGCAGGCATCGGCAGCCTCGACGGAATAGGGGATGGAACCGATGCCGCGGAATGCGTTGCGTCTGCCGCTAAAATAGGCCGTTGCGATTTGATTGTCGTCGGCACAGAGGGTCGCAATGCGCTAACCCGACTGATTGCCGGGAGTGTGATACCGGGACTGATTACCCGTTCAACCGTGCCGGTACTGGTTTGCCGCAAGCGTCCGGGTAGTCGGGTGGCCAAGCGCGCCCCGATTCCGATTCGGCCGCGGAACACACGCCTCGCCGCCGTTGCGAAGGCGAGCCGGTCATCGGCAAAAGTCGCGCTGATGCATTAATTTTCACTTCAGCTACCTCCCTAGGATTGGCGACCAATGAGTGCGGCGCGTTTATATTCAAAAAAGGCGCGAACCCGTGCCTTAGCGGACACCGTCGAGCCGGTGCCCGCGCGTGCTGATTCGGTAACTAGGGTTGTAGCGCAGTTTCGTGTGATTTTTAATGCGGTCAAAGCACATCTGCAGGACGTTGAGCGTCGCGCGGGAATTGGTGGGGCGCAGGTTTGGGCGTTGTCGTGTATTCGCGACCAGCCTGGCCTCGGGGTCAACGATTTGGCTCGCGCCCTGAAAGTTCGACAGCCGACCGCAAGCAGCTTGGTAAAAGCGCTTGTGGCGCAGGGCTTTGTAGAATTGCGGCGCGACGGACAGGATCGACGCTCGGTACAACTTTACGTTCGCGCGGAAGGCCGCAAAGTGTTGCGGCGGGCACCGTCGCCCCACAATAGCGCGCTTCCGCAAGCTCTTCTAACCCTGGACGATCCATTGCTTCGGCATCTGGAGGGGGTTTTGAATACCGTCATTTCGCATCTCGCCACGAGCGCCGACCTAAGCGTGGTAGATGCGCGCAAGGCGAATAGGCGCAAGACGGGCCATGCGATTCGCTAACGAGGACTTCGTTGCGTGCGGCACCTGCCAAATCCAATATCGAACAAGGAAGTCGCCTTAACGGCATCTTCACTAATTATTATTCCCGCCACAGCCATCTTGAATGGCCTTCTGTCATTATGGTTAGTAGAAACAGCTCGCCCAAAGTGCGGCTAGCTGTGCGGATCGCCCACTACACTCAGATAGACGACGAACTTCCAAAAGTCCTGTACTGAGAAGAAATGTCCAAGTTGCGAGGTGAACCCTTGCGCCTTGCTGGGATAGCGATATGTGAGTGGAACTCGCACCTGGCCCGTGGTAGATCGAACAACTCGGAATGGCGCTATTTTTAGTCTGGATCAGAATATGACACACCTAGTTCGATTTACAGGTTGCCCCAGCCGGCAATTTGTCGTCAATGCGACTGCGGCGGTGTTTCTTGTTTTGGGTTTCGCTGTCCATGCTGCGGAACCAAGCACAGAGTCCGCTTCACTCTCCAAATGGACTTCTCAGCTTGATGCCATCAAGACCTTGCTCGAAGGGGAAACGTCCACGCCAACGTCGCTTGCGGAAGCGCGCGACACTTTGGAAGCGGTGCGCGCTGAGGCTCGCACCCTTATCGAGCAGCAGCGTCCAGCACTAGACGTCGTGACCGACGAGATCGCTGCGCTTGGCCCCGTCCAGAAAGAGCCAACGGAGGCGGCCTCGATTGCGGAATTGCGGCGCGAACAGACAACCCGCCTGACCACCCTTAGTAGCGAAATAAAAGAAGCCGAACTTCTTCTCGTCCGCTCGGATCGAATGCTGAATCAGTTGGCTGCAGTGCGTCGGCAAGATCTTGCACAACGAATAATGTCGCGTGGCCCCTCGCCGCTATCGCCGCGCGTCTGGTCACGCGCTGCACCAGAGTTAGCGTCTGCATTGGACGCGGGACGGATGGCCTTCAGAGATTTCGACGATTCGCAAGGTTCGTTGAGCCGCGTAACCGGTTCACGAATCACCTTAGTGGCTGTCATTTTAGGCGCGGTCGTGGCTTCCGCGCTAATGCTGCAGTGGCTGTTACGGCGCTTCGGCCGCGATCCCGATGTCACTACTCCGAGTGCAATGCAAGCGCTTCGCGCCACTCTAGTTGTTGGCGCCGCCCGGAGCCTGTTGCCGACCGCCGCAGCCGTCGTGGTCTACTTAGTTGTTGTCAACGAAAGAACCCTCACGCCTTCTGTCCTGGAAGTGATCAACGCGGCATTGATGGCAGCCATCTTCTTCGCCTGGACGTTTGCGTTTTTCCGCGCATCGATGTCTCCACGCTACCCCGCTTGGCGAATATTGCCGGTGCCGGGCAATATTGCGCGTGGGTCGCGCTTCCCGGTATTGGGCCTCGCACTCCTGTTCGCAGTGGATATCGTGCTTACGCGCGCCGTCAGCGTGTATGGCGCGCGCCTCGAAGTTACGCTTCTTAAAGATTTTATAGTCGTAGCTGCCGCCTGCGGATTAATGCTGACTCTCATGTTGCGCCAGCGGATGTGGATCGCGGATGCGCCCGATGCAGGTCCCCCGCGCTGGCGAGCCGTTCGCGCAATCCTAAGCATCGCACTAGTGGTCGTCCCACTGCTTGGCGTCGCGGGCTACGTCCCGCTAGCGCGTTACTGCACGACCCAGTTCCTAATGAGCTCAGGCCTCATATTGCTAGGTCTGGTACTCCATCGCCTAGGCAGGGAGTTTATTGGACAGGCCTTTGCGGCCGAATCATGGCCCGGCCAACGCATGCGGCTCGCGCTACAGGCCGATGATCAGGCGATGTCTCGTGTCGAATTTTGGATCGGCTTTGCCTGTGACACCCTATTGGTGAGTGCGTGCCTCATACTCGGTCTGCTCATATGGGGTGCGGACGGTCGCGATATAGCCAGTTGGGTTAGGCAGCTCATTTTCGGGATTAAGGTTGGAAATTTCACTTTCTCGCTAGCTGATGTCGCGGCCAGTACCGGCGTATTTGTACTGCTATTGGTACTAACACGCTTAATTCAGCGCACCCTCGCGAATAAAATTCTCCCGCAAACCCGGATTGCCCCTGGTCTGGCGGATTCCATCCGCACGTCCGTCGGCTATAGCGGCCTCGTGATCGCGATCGCCTCAGCGCTTTCAGTGCTTGGCATCAATCTAACCAGCCTGGCAATCGTTGCCGGTGCACTTTCAGTAGGTATTGGCTTTGGCTTGCAAAATATTTTCAATAATTTTGTCTCTGGCTTGATCTTACTCATTGAAAGGCCCATTCAGGCCGGTGACTGGATCATCATTGATGGTGTCGAAGGACACGTTAAGAAAATCAGAGTGCGCGCCACCGAAGTACAAACACTGGACCGCGCCACGGTATTCGTTCCTAACTCGGATTTAATCGCACACGCGGTCACCAACTGGACGTATTCAAGCCGAATGGGGCGACTAATCGTCCCCATCGGGGTGGCGTATGGCTCCAATACGAAACTCGTGCGTGAACTTTTGCTAAGCATCGCCCAAGAACATCCACAGGTCGTTAAATCTCCCGCACCGCAGGCGCTCTTCCTTGAGTTTGGGGACAGCGCACTTAATTTTGAGCTTCGCTGTGTGCTGCGGGATATGGAATCGAGGTTCCAGGTGACTAGCGATTTGTGTTTTGAAATAGATCATCGGTTCCGTGAAGCCGAAATTGAAATTCCCTTTCCCCAACGCGATCTGCACCTCAAAACTGGCTTCTCGAAGGAGTCCACCGTTTGACGGTGACATCGCTGCGCAAGAATCTCACGCGCGATGGCAGAGGGAGCTGGCTAGTTGGCGGTTCTGGTCGCAATTACGCTTGGCTGGTGCGCTGTCGTGCGGGGGCGCTCAGCCAACCAGCCTGAGCAACGAGCGCGCATCCACCCCGTAAATCCTTTAGAGAGATCAGGTATGAGATTTGATGTCAGCTTTAGGCGAATGCATTGCGGCCGCGTGACGGTTGTTTGAGACATTCGCCGCCAGCGGAATGTCATGCACGGTCGTGGCGTGGCGCATAATCGCCCGCGAGCGCGCTGCGCCACAAAACAACACTTCGCTGCCTTCTTGAATTGGCGTATCGAGCGGCGGAAGCAGATGACGATCGTGCCCGTGACGTAACATCAGCGGTACTGCCGGAATGGCATCGCCACTTCCGCCGTCGCGTGTCATCAACCGTTGCAGGTCGATCGATCCACCGCGTTCCACGTGTGCGTATGCAGTGGGCGTCGCCGCAGGTGACACCGAAATTGACCATGTCTCCAGCACTTCATCGCCTGCGACTTCACGCAGCTGGGTGAGTAGGCTGGCTGCCCAACCCTCATCTTCGTCGCGCGCACGCCGCAAAAAGCTCCACAACAACGGCGCGCGAATCGCGCGCAATACTTCGCTTGCGACCACATATCCACTGAGCGTGACCAGATCCGCTGGACTCGCGCGGAACACACTTGAATTACGGCGCTGAATTTGCCGCGCGATGATAAAAATCTGTTTATTGGCGCTGCGCGCAGCGAGCGAGATCGTAAGGTTGTCGACATCCACGTCGGTTCCAGCGATGAGCGCATTCGCGTCTTCAACGCCGGCGAGACGAAGCACTGCAGGGTCAGTAGGATCCCCCTGCACGCACGTGCTGCCAGTGCTGCCGTCTTCCGCCTTGGTGTCCACCAACGTCACCTTGATATCAAGCGCGAGCAACTGCCGCCGCAAGGCACGCGTGAATAGATCGGAGCCACATAAAATCCAATGTCCCATTGGGAGATGTATCGGCTCATCCATCGCGGTCCCAGCTTGTGTAGTGAGTGCTTCATAGATCACATGCAAACTTGGTGTGCGCAGAGCTAAGGCGACGCGCTCGGCGAAGGTGTCGAATGGATTGATAATGTGATCTGCGCCTGCGGCGGCCATTCGTGGGTGCCATGCGTGATCGTGGCCTGCGCTCACGATCGGCAAGTTTGGCGCGAGCAGACGTGCCGTCAGGACTATTTTGGTGTTGACGAAATCGCTTCCGGTTAGGGCCAATACGCCCGCGCATAGTGGGTGGGTGAGCCCTGCGAGTGTCAGGATTTTTGGGTCGCTGGCGTCGCCGGCCACCGCGGGCACCTCGACTTGAAGATCATCAACATCAATGCGATCGACCCGCGCAGATTCGGCATCGACGACAACAAGCGGGGTGCCGTCCTCGGCAAGTTCGCGCGCCACGCGATAGCCCGCATCATCGTAGCCACATAACAGATAGAACGGCACACGGAGGCGACGCACCGCACGTTCGGTGCCGCTTTCATGAACGATGCGTCGAAAATTCGGATCCTGGAGTGCAGAAAACAGCGCGCCGATGGCATATAACCACGAGATCACGGTGCCATAAATTGACGCGGTGGCCCATAAGCGCTGCGCATCTGAGAATGGATACGGGATCTCGCCCAACCCGATTGTAGTCCCTAAAAAGCTGACGAAATAAAACGCGTGGAGAAAACTCATCTGCCACCGTCGTCCTGCAGTGTCAACGCCGGAAATCAGCGTAAACCCTAAGATGGCAATGGCATATACGACAATCAGGGCAACTAGCGGGCGTCGCAGGCGACGCAACAAAATGAAAATGCTGCGCCCGGCTTGCGGTGGGTCGGCAGTCATCGCCGCAGGCTCGCCACCTCGATGACCAGCAAGACCACCGAAACCACGTTGGCGATCAGGGCGCCGATCGCTAACGATATCACCGTAACGAAATCCGCCGTATCAGCGCTTACGGTCTGGGTCGCGAGGTAGCCCCACAGCGTTGCGGCGGCAATCAATTGCACATCGGCCACTAAGCTGGTCGCCAGCATCGTGGAGCCCAATGGCGAGCGATCTCCAAACTTCATCACGGTGGCGATCAGGCTCACCACGATTGCCGCATATAATTCGTAAACGTTGTGATGAGTGGGGTCGGAAATGTCGCCGACGGTGAAGCCGATATTCAGGGTTAATGCCAGTACGATGACAAAAGCAAAAAACACGCGTTCGAGGCTCATTGGAGTATCCGTTGGGGATTTGACGGTGAAGTATAAGCTGTTCGCGGTGCATCCCAGTGGTGGCTGCAGGTAGGACGCGGCCGCGGTTTCAGGCTGAGAACAATTGGCGGTATTCCTGACCAGGCGGTGTGCTAGACGGCTTCGTCTGCTTAGTCAGGACATCAGTCGGTGGAGCACATTGCGCCATGCGGGATAAAGCCGCTAACTCGCTCAGCCGGACATCGCGGCGAGTGCTGCGTTAAACGTGGCGCTCGGCCGCATCACGGCCTGGCACTTGTCAGCGTCGGCCAGGTAATACCCGCCAATATCCACCGGCTTGCCCTGCACCGCAGATAATTCCTGCACGATGGTCTGCTCGTTGTCAGTTAGCCGCTTGGCCAGCGGCGCGAAGTGGGCCTGCAATGCGGCGTCCACGGTTTGCGTCGCCAGTTCCTGCGCCCAGTACATGGCGAGATAGAACTGGCTGCCGCGATTGTCCAGCTTGCCCGTGATGGGTGACGGGTTTTTATTATTCTCCAGCAGCTTGCCGGTGGCAGCGTCCAAGGTCTTGGCCAATAGCTGGGCCTGCTGGTTGCTGGATTTGATCCCCAGTTCTTCCAGCGATGCCGCCAGCGCCAGGAACTCGCCCAGCGAATCCCAGCGCAGGTGATTTTCCTCCAGCAGTTGCTTCACGTGCTTGGGAGCCGAGCCGCCAGCACCGGTTTCGTACATGCCACCGCCCGCCATCAAGGGCACGATGGACAGCATCTTGGCGCTGGTGCCCAATTCCATAATGGGGAACAGATCAGTGAGGTAATCGCGCAGGATGTTACCGGTGACGGAAATGGTGTCCAGTCCACGCACCACGCGCTCCAAGGTGTAGCGCATGGCGCGCACCTGCGACATGATTTGAATGTCGAGACCGTGGGTGTCGTGATCCTTCAGGTAGGTGTGTACCTTCTTGATCAGCTCGTTTTCGTGCGGGCGATATGGGTCAAGCCAGAAAATTGCTGGCATGCCGGAATTGCGCGCGCGAGTCACAGCCAGCTTCACCCAATCGCGAATGGGTGCATCCTTCACCTGGCACATACGCCAGATATCGCCGGCCTCCACGTGCTGCACCAGCAGCACCTCGCCAGTAGCAATGTCCACAATGCGCGCTTCGCCGGCAGCGGGCACCTCAAAGGTTTTATCATGCGAGCCGTACTCTTCGGCCTGCTGCGCCATTAGTCCCACATTCGGCACCGTGCCCATGGTCACCGGGTCGAAGTTGCCGTTGGTCTTGCAGAAATTGATCACTTCCTGATAGATGCGGGCAAAGGTGCTTTCCGGAATGACCGCCTTGGTGTCTTTCGGGCGCCCGTCAGCGCCCCACATCTTGCCGCCGATACGGATCATCGCGGGCATGGAAGCATCTACGATCACATCGTTCGGGGCATGCAGATTGGTGATTCCCTTGGCGGAATCCACCATCGCAAGTTCCGGGCGGTGCTCGTGGCAGGCGTGCAAATCACGGGCGATTTCATCGCGTTTGGAACTCGGCAAGGTGGCAATCTTGTCGTACAGATTGACCATGCCGTTGTTTACATTCACTCCTAATTCGTCAAACAACTTGCCGTGTTTCTCGAAGGCTTCCTTATAGAAAATGCGCACGGCGTGGCCGAACACAATGGGGTGCGACACTTTCATCATCGTCGCCTTCACATGCAGCGAGAACATCACGCCGGTTTTTCGGGCA
>JANOVQ010000228.1:0-13667 GCA_031417495.1 Pseudomonadota bacterium
CGCGCGCGCGGCGGCGGCAAATTTCGGCCTCGCCTTCTGGCCTGAAGTCACTGAGAAGTATTTGCTCGTGGGCGCGCGCGAAGCGCTGGCGAGTGAGCCGCTCGCGGCAATTCGGCGCCTGTTAGCAGGTCAGGCCTATCAACGCGAATTGAAGAAAGTTCCGGGCGGTGACGCGCGGGGCGCGGGGCGCCGGATTGAATTTAAAGCGCTGCCTGCGCTAATGGCTGTTACGCGCGTGAAGCGCCGCCGAACGGACCCCTGATCTCAAACGTCATGCCGTGCTCACCATCGCGCCCGCGTTGGGAACTGAGGTAGAGACGGGTGCCATCGGGACTGAACGCGGGTCCCGTGACTTCCGAGTCGTTATGGCCTTCGAACTGCACAAACGGCGCGGCTCCCCAGCCATCGTTAGTTGGCGTAAGCATCACTAGCTGCAAATCATCCGCGTCCTCCGCAACAAACAGCGTGCCGGTGGCCGCGTGCACGGTCAGATTGTCGGGATCGCGAAGGATGGCACCGGGGCCAATCGCAAGCGCGTCGTAAATCACCGCGAGGCGTGAATCTGCTAGCGAATACGCCCACACGCGATGATCGGCCGTGGTCGTGAAATAGATCACTCCGCGCGCATGCCAGGCGCCTTCGGCGCGCGCGAATGGCGTGGAGTCAGCGCCCCGATAAGGCGCATCGGGGGGCACGCGGACCCACCTCACGAGGTGATCGGCCCCGACCAGCGCGGCTTCCAGCACCCCGGCCGCGAGCTTGCCATAAGTCTGTGGTCGAAAGCGGTAAAGGCGGCCGGCCTGGTCGTCTTCCGTGAGATACACGAAGCCGGTCGTGGGATCGACGGCAGCTGCTTCATGCCAGAACGCGCCAAGTAACGGGCATGGCAGGCCCTGGCTCGGGTGCAAGGGATCGCATTCGTAGACGAGCCCACCGGTCACCTCCTCGCACGATAACCAAGTCCCCCATGGGGTCGGGCCGCCCGCACAGTTGCTCGTCGTGCCTTGCAAAATCGCATAACTCGCGACCAATTTTCCGCGCAGATCGAAGCGCAGCGCGCTGACACCGCCTTGTTGGTCCGAGACTTCCGAGTTTGAAACGTACACCCAGCCACGCTCCGGCGTGGCGAAGGTTGCACCACCATCCGGTGCGGCGTGCCAAACATAATCCGAGGCCGCCACGCGCTGGCCAGAACTCGCGAGCAAGCGCGCCTGGAATCCAGCGGGCAGCCGCACGCCGTGTTCGTCCGCCGTACCCAATGGACCGTACTTTCCAAGATCTGTGGGGGTGCCTGCCGCCAACGTGGGCCAAGGACTTAACAGACTGCCTGCACAGAATGCCGTGACGCCACGCAGCCATTGCCGCCGCGCTTGCTCAAATAATTGATCCAATCGCTAAACTCCTAGAAGTGGTGGCTCAACGGCGGCTCGATTATCGCCGATTTCCAGCGGCGGCTTCTGGCGGGATCCAATCTCCGCACGCAAGCCTGGATTTACTGCGCAGCCCGTTCATCATCAAGCCGCCAATCGTGTAATCTCCGTGCTCACTGATCAATAAACCGGGGCGCCCCTTATGACTTCACGTTCGATCGCGCACCTCGTGCCCGCGGTGGATACCCAGGATGGCGCTGGCGTGCGGTTGCGGCGGGCCTTAGGCGCGCAACCTGGCGCGCGCCTTGATCCCTTGCTTATGCTCGACGCGTTCTCATCGGACGATCCCAATGATTACATTGCCGGCTTTCCGGCCCATCCGCATCGCGGCTTTGAAACCGTCACCTACATCCTCGATGGCCATATGCTGCACGAAGATCACCTCGGCAATCGCGGCGATTTGATGGCCGGTGGCGTGCAATGGATGAGCGCTGGGCGCGGCATCATTCATTCCGAGATGCCGCAACAGACGGCGGGCCGTTTGCGCGGCTTTCAGCTTTGGATCAATTTGCCCGCGCGCGAGAAGATGAAGCCCGCGAGCTATCGCGACATCGGCCCTGAACAGATTCCCCACCTGACGTTGGCGAATGGCGTCTCAGTCAAAGTGATCGCCGGGCATTTTGTGCAGCCTGATCGCGAAATCGCGGGACCCATTGCCGGCAGCACCACTGAGCCGTTCTATTTCGATATCGCGCTGCCCGCGCAAGCTTCGTGCGAAATTCCAGTCCCGGCCTTGCACAACGGCCTTCTTTATTGCTTTGAAGGCGCGCTCCTGGTCAATGGTGCAGCGCTGCCGGCAGCCACCACGGCGATCCTGAGTGCGGGGGAGACCGTGCAGCTGGCGACGACGAGCTTGCCCGCGCGCTGCCTGTTAATCGGCGGCAAGCCACTCAACGAACCGATTGTGCAGTACGGACCTTTTGTGATGAACACGCGGCAGGAAATCGAGCAGGCCATGCGGGATTACCAAGCCGGGCGGTTGACGGATTGAACGCGTAACGGGCGCGCAGATTATGTGGCAGGAGCGCCTTTAGGCGCACGTCGGCGCCGCTTGCGTACTTATCGCAGCTAAGGCCGCGCCTGCCCGGGGTTTAGATGTTTCTTAAGGAAATTTTCATGCGATTACAAAATAAAGTGGCGATTGTGACCGGCGGCGCCGGGGGCATGGGGCAGGCGACTGTTTTACGTTTTCTGGCCGAGGGTGCGCAGGTTGTCATCGCGGATTTCAATGCCGAAAGTGGCCAGGCGACGTTAGATCTCGCGCGCCGGGCAGGGCATGCGGAGGCCGCGCGTTTTATCCGCACGGACGTTGCTCGCGAAGCCGATATCAAAGCGATGATTGATTGTGCGATGAGCGAGTTCGGCCGTCTGGACGTGCTGTTCAATAACGCCGGCGTCGGCGGCGCGATCGGTCCGGTGTGGGAAATCGAAGAAGACGAGTGGGATTACACCTTCGATGTGCTGGTGAAAGGCGTTTTTTTCGGCATCAAGCATGGCGCACGGGTGTTGCGGCAGCAGCAACAGGGCGGATCGATCATCAACACGGCGTCGGTCGCGGGCTTATCCGGTGGCTGTGGACCGCTGGCCTATTCGGCGGCAAAGGCGGCGGTGGTGAATCTGTCGCGGGCCGCCGCCGTGCAATTGGCGCCGGATAAAATCCGTGTGAATGCGATCTGTCCTGGCTTCATTCTGACCGGCTTGACGCATTCCTCGCAGGTATCGCTGGAAGAAGCGGGCCGTCATCTCGACGGCTTGCAGCCGCTGCCGCAGCATGGCACGGGCGCGGATATTGCGGGCACGGCACTGTTCCTGGCCAGTGACGACTCACGCTTTGTGAGTGGGGACGCGCTTGTGGTTGACGGTGGTCTAACGGCAATCGGGCCTGATGTGTGGCAGCGCTTCGGAATCCCACGCGAGGCCACGATGGAGAAGGCGCGTCTGAATCGCGGCACCACCGGTGAACGCAATACCACGCGCTCGCTCAAGTAGGAGTCAGGCACATGCAATACAGCGATTTTCAATTCCTGAAGTTTGACTGGCACCCGCACGGCGTGCTCCTCATCACTATCAATCGTCCCGAAGTCATGAATGCGACCAATGCGCGTCTGCATTGGGAGCTCACGCAGATTTGGCCAATCGCGCAGGACGATGCGGCCGTAAGAGTAGTGGTGATCACGGGTGCCGGAGATAAAGCGTTTTCTGCGGGCGGCGATCTCGACTGGATCGAGGAGATGACGGGTGATGCGGCGAAGATCTCGAACACCATGAAAGAGGCGGCGGACATCGTCTATCGCATGCTCGACTGCGAAAAGCCGATTATCTCGGCCATCAATGGCGTGGCGGTGGGTGCCGGACTCGCGGTCGCGTTGCTCGCTGATATCAGCATCATGGCAGAGACTGCGCGGATCACCGATGGTCATGTGCGCCTTGGCGTGGCCGCCGGCGATCACGCGGTGATCCTGTGGCCGCTGCTATGTGGCATGGCAAAAGCCAAGTACTACCTGATGACGGCAGATTTCATCGATGGTAAAGAAGCTGAACGGATCGGCCTGGTGAGCTTCTGCACGCCGGCGGCGGAAGTCCTTGAGCGCGCCATGAAGATTGCGCACAAACTCGGCACCGGCAGTCAGCAAGCGATTCGCTTCACGAAGAAATCACTGAACAGTTGGCTGCGTATGGCCGGGCCCGCGTTTGACAACTCACTCGCGCTGGAAATGTTGTGCTTTCTGGGCGCAGACGCCAAAGAAGGCGTGGCGGCAGTGCGTGAGAAGCGCGCGCCGAAATTTCCGTCGGCGCAATAGTTAGAGATTAGAACATCGCGGATGAAGTTTATCTAAAGAGCGGAGCGGAAATACCGGCCACCGTGCTGAGCGCTGCTGGCAGAGCAGACTGGCCGCCGCTACCACTGCGCATTTCATCCCTGAAATGCTTCGTTGCCGCCCGCGCTGCGCTTATGCCCTCCATGGCACGCTTGCGCGGGAGGCACGCTCTGGCCAGTCTGCTATGCCAACAGCTCTGGATAGTCGGTATTTCCTCTCCGCTATTTAGCGCATGTGCGGCGTCCCCGCACGCGTCCCCAGCAACTCACGCATTTCACTCACACTCGCGACCGCACCGCCCGCCGCCTCCACCGCACGCACCGCATGCTCTACCCAGTGCACATTGGTTCTGGTCGAGCCGAGTGGCGCGTCTTCGAGCCCCACTCGCAGATGGCCGCCGCGTCTGACCGTCAACGGAATCAGCGGCGTGACATCAACGCCAAGTCCGGAAGTCATCCACGGTGCGCCGGGCGCACAGGTCTCCAGCAAGTGCAGCAGAGATTCGAGCGCGTAGTTCTCGGGTGGATATCCGAATAGAAATTCCGTGCTGAACATAAAGCGATACAGGGGCGGCGGTGCGCCTGCCACTCGCGCGTGGAGCGCGGCACCGGCGCGCAGAAAACCGGGTTCGTAGATCGCATAACAGGGTTTGAAGCCATGCTGCGCAGCGAGGCCTAGCGCGTGCAGGGTGTGCGCTTCGGGGTTGGCATAAACGAACCCTTCGCGCCCGTTGGCCAAGGTGAAATTGACCGAACCGGGATCGACTGCCGCCATCTCCAACAAGCCGTGCGCCGCGAGTGTCGCGGTCGCCGCGTAGCGCGCTTCGGCGCTTAACGTGCGGTCACCGTCCTGGCCGAGCGGAATAGTGGGATATACCGGCACGTCTACTAGGGCCCGGATCCCTTCGATGACGCGTCGGTAGATCTGCCAGTCGTCGCGCTGTCTGCCGGTGGTCTCATCGTAAGGATGCACGTGAATGATGCTCGCCCCCGCGTGCGCGCAGGCGACACCTTCGGCGATGCACTCGGCAACGGTAACGGGAATCAAGGGCTGTGCGGTACGTGACCAAGGCCCGTTGAGCGCGCATTCGATAATAGTTTTCGACATGACGGGATCCTCTTCCTGTGGCGTTCAGCACAGTGGACACCATTTTCGCTCCGCTATTTCGGATTATGGTCGAGCGCGTCGGGAATGCGCTAGGCTTGCCGCACTAAACTGGCGTGAAATCGAACATGGAGACGCCTGAAATCCTGACTGCGAGTGCCGCGCGCGTGCAGGCCGCGCTCGCCGCACATGATCTTGGCTTTCGCGTGACCAAGTTTCCGCAGACTACCCGCACCGCTCAGCAGGCGGCGGACAGCATCGGCTGTTCAGTTGCGCAGATCGCGAAATCGACCGTCTTCCGTACCGTGGCGAAGCAGGAACCGGTGCTCGTGATTGCGAGCAGCGCGAATCGTATCGATGAACGAAAGGTCGCCGGGCTGCTAGGCGAGGCGATCGAAAAGGCGGATGCCGTGTTCGTCCGAATGGCGAGCGGTTTCGCGATTGGTGGGGTGCCGCCGGTAGGGCATCCGAGCCCGCTGCGCACCTTGGTGGATGAAGATTTATTACAGCACGACGTGATCTGGGCTGCTGCCGGCACGCCTAACGCGGTGTTCGAGTCGCAACCGTCCGCTCTTGTGCGGCTGACAGGGGCGCCGCCGGTCGCGATTGCGCTTTAACCTAGAAACAGCAGTTGACCGCTAAACAACGTGAGAAAGTGCATGGCCTGTTTAGAGTTTTTACTTCTCATTGGCGTCACCTTGCGGGTGAAGTGCGCTACGCCGCGCGCAGCACGTCCCCTGGCGCGCATGGCGGTGTTGCAACTCGTCGGAATAGCCGGCTATTCCTCCTCGTTGCGCCTTGCCCTGCACCCCATGGACCACACTGCACGCGCCGTTCATCTGCCGTTTCTAGGTTTAAGCGTCGTCAAGAGTTTCGCGCGAAGCTGCAGGTTTGCTCAAGATTAGCGATATGCGTTTCAATTTGCTGCACGCGATTCACGGGACTGGGATGCGAACTCGCGAATTCCGGCTGGCGGGAACCGCCGCTGGCTTCTTCCAAAATCCGCATCACCGCGACCAGCGCCAAGGGATCGTAGCCGGCCTGCGACATCAAACATACGCCCAGGCGGTCGGCTTCAAGTTCGTCCGCGCGGCCGTATTTCATGTTGATGAGACCGCCGACCATTTGCGCTACGCGCGCCATCTCATAAGAGCCTGCGCCCATGACTACCGCGCCGGTTAAACCCGAGGTGAGCTCCTGCTTGGCCATATGCTCCGCGCTGTGTCGCGCAATCACGTGCCCGACCTCGTGCCCTAACACGCCCGCCAGTTGATCATCGGTTTCCAGGCGCGTGAGCAGCGCGAGTGTGATGAATATCTGTCCTCCGGGTAACGCGAATGCATTGACCGTACGGGCATCCGCCAGCACATGGAAATCGAAAGGATAACCGCTGCTGGCGGCCACACTCTGCGCGACCACGCGTTGCCCGATCCCCTTCACCAATTGCTGAATCTTGTTATCGCCGACGACGCCGCCGAATTGCTGAGCCATTTCGGGCGCGGATTGCAGGCCCATCGCCACTTCCTGGTCCTGGCTCATGCTCACATGCTGTTTTTCGCCGGTGACAGGATTAATCGATTGCTTGCCCAGATAAGAAAAGAACGAGAACGCGGCAACTGCCAGCATGATGATCAGACGTAATTTTAAATTGCCATTCAGCATCGTGCGGTCTCCTGAAACTCAGCGATGATCGCGTTCGAGTGTCTCGTAGAGACCGCCCGCCACGGCCCCGAACAGGACGTGACTGAAGGCCATCAACCAGCTGCGTAATACTGCGAAGCCCGCGATGAAATCCGCCACAAAGTAGTAGTTGATCGAATACAACGCGAGCCCGAAGAGCGCGCCGCCGAAGATTCCCACCCATACTCCCCAGCGGTGAAGGCAGAAGGCGATAAGACACGTAAAGCCGACTGCCAGCACGAGATGCACCCCAAAGCCGGTCATAAACACACTGCCGCCAAGACCGACGGCGGGCGGCATCACACTCGGACCGAGCAAGAGTGCCGCGGCGAGCTGCAGAGGGAGTTGCGCATTGCCCAGCAAGTGACCGGTCAGCGCCATGTTCACGACCAGGAATACGAGCCCCGCCAGCGCGCCCGCAATGACGGCTGCTCGCCAATCGGCGCTGCGCAGCGATTCAGTCTCAGTTTGCATGATCGAGCTCCTGCTTTCGTTGGCGTGTTGACGCGCGACTGAAGCCAAAGGTGGTTGAATCAGCGAGCGACGCCTACTGGGCTGAACGTGTCGCCTTGCGTGCCGCATCACGCTCGCGGCGCTCATCGACCATCAGCTGATTATCGGCTTCCTGTACACAGTATTGCTTATTGCGATCGCCCTTTTCATTGCATTCGCGCAGGCGCGCGGTGTGGCGGCCGCGCGCAGTCTTCATTCTGGTATCCGCGATATCCTGCGGTTTGTCGTGACGCTGGACCTTCACGCGCTTTTTGCCGAAGGAACTTTCAAGAGAATTATCCAGCGCGGTAACGGACATCGTTATGCTCAGCAACGCCGTTACAGCGCACAAGAAAGGGAGTAATTTACGCATTCGGGGCCATCCTCTGATCGGGTCGGACTCCCCACTATTCCAATAAAAGCGCGCATCAGAAACCGGGCAGCGCACAGACATCGCCGGTGGAGGGAGAATCATGCTGGGCATCTTACTGCTATATATCGGTGGCGTGTTGTTGATCAACGGGGTTGGCGCGCTCGGTCAGGCCGAGCGGCGATCAGTCGCGGTGCTGAATTTTTTGGTGGGTGGTCTCGCGCTCGTGGTGCAGCTCATTTTGCTCGTGCGGGCCACCACGCCGGGTGATTACTACGTGGTTGCCACGGGGTTTTTGTTCACCTTCACCTACCTGTACGGTGCGATCTGTGGTTGGTTCGATCTCGATATGCGGGCCTTTGGCTGGTACTGTTTATTTGTCGCGATCACGACGCTCCCCTGCGCGTGGGTCGCGTTTCATGGCAGTGATATTCGGTTTGGGTATCTTTGGCTGATTTGGGGCACATTATGGTTTCTCTTTTACCTCGCCTATGTCCCGCAACGAAATTTTGGGCGTTGGCTGCCATCGGCAACTATCGCGACCGGCGTGCTGACGTGCTGGATTCCGGGCGTGTTGATGTTGACCGAACATTGGTAACACGGCCGCGCAGGATGCGCCTGGCCTGGTTGGGTCTGCTTGCAGGTTTCGGCGTGATCGTAGAAGTGCCGGCCGAAATCTTTCGCTGGCGGGACGCCGACGGTGGGATTCATTTTGCCGATAAACTCCCACCCGACGCGCGCGCAGAACCGTTGAACGTTCGTCCTCAGGCTTCGAAGTTGACAGCAGCACAAGCCACCCAGGAAATCCAACGTTTACGCGATGAGGCTGAGGCGCGGCGAGCTGCCGACCAGGCCAAGAAAACGTCCAGCAGCGCCGAGGCGAAACAGAAGTTGCTTGATCGCGCTGCCCGCCTGAACCGCTGTGATCAGGCGAAATGGGCGTTGTCGGCGTTGGAATCCGGGCGCCCCGTTTATCGTGATGAACAAGGCATGTATCGCATCAAGCGCCCGCCGGGCCAGGGCGATGCGTATGAAGGGAAACGCGAATATCTGGAAGAAGGCGCGCGGAATGCGGAAATTACGCGGCAACGACAGATTCTCAGCAAGGATTGCGACGGGCCGCCGACGGCCGCCGATAAGCAGCAGACAGATGATGCCATTCGGATGGCCGAACAATGCGAGAAGGCGGCGGCGGATCTCAAAGTACTCTCGCAGCCCGGCGCGGGCGCGTCACCGGAGTTGGTGGCGGCCCGGCGCGCGTTTCTCAGTTCGAACTGCACGCCGCGCTAACCGCTGGGGACGCGAGCAATAGGTCGAGGCTAGCCGCGGCCGAACCCTTTCGGCTTGACGCGGGATTTGGGTAACTCTTCGATTTGATCTTCGAATTCTTTCTCAAGTCGGCGCAGATCGTTGCGGAAATCTTTTTCAACCTCGGCTACGCAGTTACGACTTTCTACTTTAATTTTGCACCGCGCGGTGAGGCTGTCGCGTTGGCCCTCAATTAATTTCAAGCGTGCCAGATAGCGATCTTTCGGCGATTCCACGGTAATCGCCTTAATGCGCTTGTCGCCCCACTCGGCGTCGAGCTCATCATCCAGCGACTTGTCGGCCAGGGCTGGCCCGCCACTCGCGCAGATCGCCAGCAAGGCGCACATCCGAACCGCTTTCATTAGACCCATGGCGCACTCCTGAGGCTGTTAGCGTAAGGTTTTCGTTGCTACGGATTCATAAAACTCGCGGATTGCTCCGCCGAGATTGCCTGGTCGCTATCACCAAGTGCGGCAGATTATACCGGCGCACGCTGCTTAAGAGGTGTCGCGCCCACCCGCGGAGTTGCAGTATGGTGGCGGCCTTTGCCGGCAGTGCCGGTCCAACCCAGCGGAAAGACGTCATGAATTTTCAGGATTACCCTACCCACACACTGATGAATATCACTGCTCGCCCCCCTTTGATCTTTACGCGCGGGGAGGGCGCCTGGCTGTGGGATCACAGCGGCAAGCGGTATCTTGATTTCGTGCAAGGCTGGGCGGTCAACGCGCTTGGCCATTCGCCGAGCTGCATAGTGGAGGCGCTAGTCGCTCAGGCTCCCAAACTCATCACGCCAAGTCCTGCCTTTTACAATGAAACTTCGGTGGCACTGGCGGATTTATTGACTGCGAATTCCTGTTTCGATCAAGTGTTTTTCACGAATACCGGTGCCGAAGCGAATGAAGGTGCGATTAAGCTCGCGCGAAAATGGGGGCGGGTGCATAAGGACGGTGCGTTCGAAATCATCACACTCGTCAACAGTTTCCATGGTCGCACCATCGCCACCATGTCGGCATCCGGCAAACCCGGTTGGGACACCATGTTTGCGCCGCAGGTGCCAGGCTTTCCGAAAGCTAATTTGAACGATCTCGATTCGGTGGCAAGCCTTATCAACGCACGCACAGTCGGCATCATGCTCGAACCCGTCCAAGGCGAGGGCGGTGTGAATTGTGCGACATCTGAATTCATGCGTGGCGTGCGCGCTCTGGCAGATCAGCATCGGCTGCTGCTCATTTGCGATGAAGTGCAGACCGGCATGGGGCGGCTCGGCACCTTGTTTGGCTATCAGCATTACGGCGTCGAGCCGGACATCATGACCTTAGGCAAAGGCATTGGCGGTGGCGTGCCGCTTGCGGCCTTGCTTGCCAAGGCCGAGATCTGCGTATTTGAACACGGCGAGCAGGGAGGGACATACAACGGCAACCCTCTCATGGCGGCGGTCGGTATCGCCATCATCAAGGAGCTGTTGAAGCCTGGATTTCTCGCGGGTGTGCGGGCTATGGGCGAGTATCTATCGCAACAGTTGCAGGCCTTGTCGCAGCTCAAGCAGCTAGGCGTTGAGCGCGGCATTGGCTTGCTGCGTGCGTTGGAACTGAACGCCGAGCGCGGTAGCGCGGTAGTGACTTATGCGCGCGACGAACTCAGCAGTGCGCCTGGGTGGAGCAATACCGGCCTGCTGCTCAATTCGCCGCGCCCGAGTTGTTTGCGCTTCATGTCGGCGCTGAATGTGTCGCGGGCGGAGATCGATCAGATGATCGACGGTCTGCGCATTACGTTGGAGCGGACCTAGGAAGTCTGCGCGCGTAACTCGCGGTCATAAGTTCCCATTGATGGATATCGGGCTCATTTCCGTAACCGCTGTTGCCACCATGAAAATGGCACTCGCCGGATAAATAAAAGAAAACCCTCGCGTGGTTAGCTTCATGGAGGGTATTTTGGGTAGCATCGCTCGCTTCGTAAGCCATCAAAGATCGTCGAAATAAGGCGGAGCAATGATCGCCCGTGGATGATTCAAGAAGATGCGCTCCTGGTGTGCTGGGTGATTACGATCAAGCGCCGAGAACCAGCGACGCAGTTCTTCAATTGGTGTGTGCCGATTTGTTGGGTGCCACTGCTCGTTGAGCGGCGTAAAGCATTTGGTCCCCTTAGCGCTACTTGCAATACGTTCACAGACGATTTCAAGCATTCGCAGGGAATCAGCGATACTGCGCTCAAAGACGTTTTGGATGGTTGCGCTTGATGGCACTTCCCATCGTTCCGCCAGATAGATTGGACCGTGGTCGATCTCTTCGTCAATCTCATGCACGGTTACGCCGTGATGTGTTCGATTTTCGCGATTGACCACTGGCTGACACCAGACACCCCAACAACCGCCATGCTCAGGCGGCGAGGGGTGAATGTTTATTGCACCGTAGATTGCGCGCTGCAAATGCTGCGGTTTCAAGATGATCCCGTTTATGTACGAAATGATGAGGTTGTAGTCACTACCCTCAATTTGTGCCAGTACGTTGGGTTTCGTTGATGAATTGCCCATCTCCCAGAAAATTACGGTCGGCTCTTTGAAGTACCTTTCGGCCACAGCAGTAATTTCCGCCTCTGAGCCGGGGATGGAGGTAAGCAACAAGAGCTGGTAGGCGTCGTTCATCTATTCCACCTCGACTATTTGTTGTTTGTGTTAACGAATCAGGGTGTGGCCGGAGAAACATTATTCTCCACAGAGGCAGATTGAAGCCACTGAATTTCGGACGAACCGAGGGTTGAATTCCAACTAATGCCGCCGATAAGCCGCGCGGGCCACCGAGCTATAAACCTCGATGCCCGTGTGTCGCCGCGTCAACTCGATGCGATAGTCAGGTGGCAAGCGGCTTCTAGTTCACGCGCTTCAACTCGACAACCGGGATCACCCGGGTCGTGCGAGTTTGGTATTCCTTGAACGCGGGGAGCGCTTCGGCCACCTTCTGATATAGATGGCTCCGATCAGCGCCGTGCGTAACAACCGCAGTTGCCCGGAAGCTTTCACCATTCATTTCCACCAGTACGTCCGGATTCTTGACCAAATTGTGGAACCAAGGCGGATTTCGATCTGCGCCGGCCATCGAAGCGACGATGACTAGCCGCCCATCGATGATTTGATAGGCTAGCGGGACAGCTCGTTTTTCGCCGCTCTTCGCTCCAATGGTGGTGATGATCAAGCCTGGAAGGGCTGCGAGTTCGCCAGGAACTTTGCCATTATTTTCCCGAAGGGCACGCATGAACAGTTCGTTGACCCGCTTGGTTTCTGATCCGTCGGCGTCCCAGTTCCTGGTCCCGGGACCGTCGTTGGACTTCACCTCATCACTCATCTTCAGCAGATCTGCCCATTTAAGTTCAACGTTTTCGCTCGTCATTACGTATTCTCCTTGATGTATTCAGAGCAGATTCTAGCGAATATTCGCGCCTGGCGATCGGCGCTGGGCGAGCACTAAAGTATTGTAGTGGCCCTGAGAACGCAGGATTTTGTTATTGGCGCGAATTTGCGCGGCGAGATAAAGGACCGCCACCACGACTGTTATCGCGGAAAAAATCTGACTGACAAATAGACTTCTTCCAGTTCCATCGTTACACCATATTCAAGTTGTGGGGGCGGCGCCCGCTCCGTTGGCTGGTTTAGGTCTCGCCCTCGGGCACGCTTTTCGATTGCGGTTTTCCACGCTCACGACAATTCCTTCTGCATTCGAACAAGCGGTACTGGCGCTCCACCGCGCTCATCCAGAACTCGCTCAATCGGCGCGTAGCCACAAGCTCGATATAGGGGCTCCCCAGACAGCGTAGCCATGAGTTCAGTTTTCAAGAAGCCTTCGTGCCTAGCGGCACTTTCGCATAAGGAGAGGATAAGGCGGCCGATGCCTTGGCGGGCATACGCAGGTTGGGTATACATGGCGCGAACTTTGGCCGGGTCGAATTTCGGATTCAGGAATTCGGCGTTCCGTCCGGGTGTTTGATCTCCGCCGTACAGGGTTGCCCGGCGGCTCCAACCTCCGCACCCCGCGACCTGGCCATTGGCCTCGACAACGAAGTACGTCTTGTCTTCGATGAGCTGTGTATCGAGGCCCATGATTGTTCGACTCGATTCAATTTGCCGTGAGTCGAGGAAAGGCTTTTGAAGTTCGGCAATTGCGGCGTCCATGAGCGTTCGCAGAGCGCCGAGGTCGGCGAGGGTGGCGAGTCTATGAGTGAGACTGATGCCTGTCATTTCGCTAACGCCTTCCAGCGACGCCTGACGCTGCACGAGAACTGCGCCCGCGCGACGCGCGAAGCGGCAACGCGCACTTTCCGACCAAGAGTTCGACTGCATTGTTGAACGAAGCCGCTACGCGGCAAGTAAGAACCCACCTTGTGAATAATTCCTCCACGCGCCTCATCCGGGGCGTCTTTACTGGAGGAAGTTTGGATGAACAAGTCACAGCAAGTTAAGTTCGATGCCCT
>JANOVQ010000229.1:0-7371 GCA_031417495.1 Pseudomonadota bacterium
GGTGCAGCGCCTCTTCTTGCAGATCCACTACCTGCCGCGCCAGACTGAATGCAAATTCTCGCCCAATCACAGACAGCTGCTGCAGCAACGCTTTCTCATCGACGGTGAGGCGGTCGATACGCGCGGCTAGAACACCCTGCACGGTGGTCGGCAGCTGGATCTGCGTGGTCGCGATTCCCGGCATGGCAATCCGTTCTACACCGTCGCGCACCAGCACGCCTTGCTCGAACAGCTCCTGCACCACTTCTTCCATAAAGAACGGCGTGCCTTCGGTTCGTTCCAGGATCCATTGTTTGAGATTCTCCAACCGGCTTACAGCGCCTAGGTCCGCAGCCTCACCGAGCAACACCCCCAGGAATTCTTCCGCTTCGGTTCGACCGAACGGCGCCAACCGCAATTGCGTGCAATAGCTCTTGCCGCCCCACTCATGGCGATATTCAGGACGATAGTTCGTCAATAGCAGAATCCGTGCACTGCCAATGCTCTCCACCAGATTGTCCAGATATCCCTGCGTCTCACTATCAATCCAATGTAAATCTTCGAAGATAAGCAGCAGCGGTTGCTCAAGACTCGCGCGCAAGGTCGCACGCTTCAGGGCATCGAATGTTTTGCGGCGCCGGGTCTGGGGATCCATCTGCGGCAACAGCGACTCCGGATCGTCGATGTTCAACAGCGCGAAGTAATAGGGAAGGACTTCTTCCAGATTCCGGTCCAGCCCCAAAAGCTTGCCGATAATCTTCTCGCGTCGTGTGCGTTCATCATCCTGTAATTGAATTTGAAAATACCCTTTGAGCAGCTCCGTGATAGGCAGATAAGGCGAGGCTTTGCCGTGGGAGGCTGAGTACGCTTCAAACACCGCAAATCCGCTGGCGCTCAGCTTGAACTCCAACACCAGCCGCGACTTGCCCATGCCAGGCTCGCCCATGATCCCAATCACCTGGCCACGCCCGGTGCGCGCCTGCTCAAGTGCACGTTGCATCTGCACGAGTTCTTGCTGGCGCCCCACAAAGCGGGTCAGTCCACGCCGTGCCGCCACTTGCAGGCGCGTGCGCAACTGCCCGACACCCTGCACCTCATACACAGCCAGCGGCAGCTCCATTCCTTTGATCGCCGCTTCCCCTAAAGCCTTCAGCAGGAAATACCCTTCGACCAGCTTCTGCGTATGCGCCGTGATCAATATCGAGCCCGGCGTGGCCATCTGCTCCATGCGCGCCGCAAGGTTGATCGAATGCCCCACCGGCACATAATCCGTGTGCAGATCGTCCTTGCGGATCGAGCGCACCACTACCTCGCCCGTGTTGAGACCCACACGCATCGCGAGCGGCGCGCCGTGCTTTAAGCGCACGTCATCCGAATATCGGCGCAGTTCCTCCTGCATGCGCAGCGCCGCAAACACCGCGCGCTGTGCATGGTCTTCATGCGCGAGTGGCGCGCCGAACAGCGCCAATATCCCATCGCCCAAAGCCTGCGCCACATACCCTTCGTAGCGATGCACTGCATCCATCATGATCTGCAACGCTGGATCAATCACCGCGCGGGCGACTTCTGGATCGAGGCCTTCCAGTAGTGCGGTCGAGCCTTTGAGATCTGCAAACAGTGCGGTGATCGTTTTGCGTTCGCCATCCTGCCCGCCACGTGATTCCAGCGCCAGTTGCTGCGCACGTATCCGATCGGCGAGGTGTGCCGGCGTGTAGGACGCAGGCGCGAGTGCCGGTCGCGAGGGTTGCGTGGGGAGGTTGTCACCCGCCCACACCAGCACTTTGCCGTCTTCATCTGTGGCGATCCGCAGGGCATCGATAAGCTCGGCTTTGAGATCAGACAGGTAGTCATCGTCGAGATCGAAACGCCGTTTCAGCGCCTGATAGGACACACGACCCTGTTGCCGTAGCAATTCGTTGGTCTGAGCCAGTACTTCGTCAAAAGTCATCGCGCACCACGGAGCACAGTTTGAGCGCTTTCAGTATAACCAATGGGCGCGATAAACTTGCCTGCGTAACTCGCAATGTTCATTCGCTATTGGACGATAACGTTGATTGGCGATACGTGCTGCAAGCCTATGCGGACTGCCTCATGGGCGTCCCGCGCTGAGTTAAGTGCAGGCTGCAAATTCAGCTAACAGCGATCCGGTCCACGAAAAGCGCCCATTTCAAACACCAGACAGCTATGAGTACTTCGCAAGACTCCACCTCGCCAATCACCGATTTAAGTGCCCACGCACTGTCGACAGCCATTCACCGCAAGCAATTTTCCTGTCGCGAAGTGATGCAGGCCTACCTACAGCACATCGCTAGGGTGAACCCGCGCTTTAATGCCATCGTCAGCTTGCAGGACGGCGACCTGCTGCTAGCGCAGGCCGACGCGCGCGACTCGCAGCTGGCGCGTGGCCACTCGCTCGGCTGGATGCACGGCATGCCGCAGGCGATTAAGGATCTCGCCGATGTCGCCGGCATTCCTACCAGTATGGGTTCACCGCTATTGCGCGACTTTGTGCCCAAACAAGACTGCCTGATGGTGCAGCGGATGAAAGCTGCGGGTTGTATTGTCGTCGGCAAGACCAATACGCCCGAGTTTGGTTTGGGCTCGCATACCTTCAACGAAGTTTTCGGCGTCACCCGTAACGCTTACGATCCCGCCCGCTCGGCCGGTGGCAGCAGTGGTGGCGCCACTGTGGCGCTGGCCACCCACATGCTGCCGGTTGCCGATGGCTCGGATTTCATGGGTAGCCTGCGCAACCCTGCCGGATGGAACAATGTCCTCGGTTTCCGACCAAGCCAGGGCCGAGTGCCAATGTGGCCGGCGCAAGACGCTTTTATCAGTCAGCTTGGGACCCAAGGACCGATGGGACGCACCGTGCAGGATGTGGCGCTGCTGTTGAATACTCAGGCGGGGTACGATTCGCGCGCGCCGCTTTCAATCAACGATGGCGTGGATTTTACCCAGCCGCTTGCTGCGCTCGATTGCAACAACCTGAAGATCGGTTGGCTTGGTGACCTTAACGGTTATCTGGCGATGGAGCCCGGCATCCTTGCCGTGTGCGAGCAGGCACTGCAGCGCTTTGCAGACCTGGGCTGCCACGTCGAGCCGACCGCTTTAGGATTTCCGCCCGCGCAAGTGTGGCAGGCCTGGCTGGTGTGGCGCCGGGCCTTGGTCGCGGCGCGCATCGCGCCGTATCTGGTGACGCCGCAGAATCGTGCCTTGATCAAACCGGAGGCACTCTGGGAGCACGCGCAGGCCAGCGAACTCAGCGGCAACGCGCTACTGGCAGCCAGTGCGGAACGCACTGCCTTTTACACACACCTGCTCAAAATGTTTGCGCGCTACGACTACCTCGCCTTACCCACGGCGCAGGTCTGGCCCTTCGCTGCCACCTTGCGCTGGCCAGAAAAAATCAACGACGTGCAGATGGATACTTATCATCGCTGGATGGAAGTCACACTCTATGCGACTTTCGCCGGGCTTCCTTGCATCAGCGTTCCCGCAGGGTTTGACCCGCGCGGTCTGCCCATGGGCCTGCAGCTCATGGGCAGACCGCGCGCAGATCTCGAGGTACTGCGCCTCGCGCATGCCTACGAACAGTGCGCGCAAGCGGTACTCGAGCGCAAACCGGTGCTCGCTTTAAAGGACGAAGGCCAGTGACAAATTCCGCACAGACGATTCCACTGATCGAAGTGCACGGCGATGCCAGCGCACGCGGCAGTGCCTACGGCGGCCGCTATCGCGAGCGGATTCGGGCGACCTGGCGCTACTATGCGGAAACCGTGTTCACCGCTAGCAAGCTGGAACCGGCCCAGATCAGGACGCGCGCCGAGCGCGTGCGGGAATTGATCGGCGACTTCAAGCAGGATTATTGCGCGGAGATCGAGGCCATCGCGGAGGCCGCGGGGCTGGCGCGCTGGGAAGTCTATGCCCTCAATGCGCGTACCGAGATCCTCAACGCGAAAGTCGGGGAATGCACGGCGGTTTATCTGCCGGATTCCCGTGTGCTCGGCCAGACCTGGGATTGGCTGGAAGCGCTCGAGGATTTGATGGCGCTTACGCACTACATCTATCCCTCCGGACATCGCATCCTCACCCTGGCTGAGCCCGGGCAGCTGGCCAAGATCGGACTGAACTCCGCCGGCCTCGGGGTGTGTCTCAATTTTCTGGTGGCCCCGCATGGTCTCGAGGGCGTGCCGGTGCACGTGCTGGCCCGTGCGCTGCTGGAATGCACAAGCCTGGATGAAGCGCGTGCCGTGATCGCGCGCGCCGGCGCGGGGAAATCGAGCCACTACTTGCTCGCGGACGCGACAGGTCAGGCGCTCAGTGTTGAATTCGAAGGCGCGCACAGCGGTGCCGTTGAACCCGTTGATGGGATCTACGCGCATACCAACCATTGCCTTGCGCCGAATCGCAACCCCACAGGCTATGTCGTTCCGACTTCGCCTGAGCGTCTCGCCGCGGCCCGTCAACGCGCGCGCCGGCGCAGTGGCAATGGAGTCGATGCGTTGCAGCACGTTCTCGATTTCGACGATGGGACCCAAGCCGCGATCCGAGTGCGCTATCGACCGGAACCGCTGCTGGGCGGTGATAACGTGGGCAGCTGTGCGACCTTGGTGATGGATCTTCCCGCACGGCAAATGCACGTGCGCAAGGGGCCGCTGCCTGATAGGCGGTTTGTGACCTATCAGGTGTGATATGAAATCCAGGGACAGTTTACAGATTTAAGAAATGAGTAAACTGTCCCCGGAAAATTCCCCAGAAATGAGTAAACTGTCCCCGGAAAATTCTCAGCTGAGCGTTTCGTCCAAGGCACGCAATCGTGCCGCCATCACGCGCATCACGTGCAGCGAGAAATGCGGCGTCTGCTGGACGAGATCGAGGAACCGGGCTTCGTCAATCCGCACCGCTCGCACGGACGTTCGTGCCATGGCCGATGCGCTGCGCGGTCGGTGGTCGATCAAGGCCATCTCGCCAAAAATCTCGCCGGCGCGGACCTGCCAAATATCGGTTCCCTTGATGCTGACGGTGACTTCGCCTTCGAGCAACACGTACAGGTAATCGCCTGGACTCTCTTCTTCAAAAATAACGGCGAACGGCGCGAACTCGCAGACGCCGTCTGCGTGATTGAACAGATGTTTCAGGTTGAGTTGCACAGTGAGCCTCGCGAGAACTGTGAAGTAGCAATTGTAGACCCGGGGATCGGTCTGCGGCGAGCACCGCCGTCAAGTCGCAAACACCGCACCAACCTCAGTGCAGCTTGACGTGTGGTTCCGTGCGTCGCGTGATGAGGCGAGCGATGGTATCCAGCGCAACCTTGGTCACCCCGTGCAGCGCGAGCTCGTGCATCTTGTAGAGCGACTGATACATGAGGCCGGCGAAAATTCCTTCAATCATCAGCGAGCCGCGGGTGATGCTCCCCATGAGGCTGCCCACCGTGCTGTACTCCCCGAGCGAGACCAGCGAGCCGAAATCGCGATAGGTCCACGGCGGGACTTCTTGGCCCGCGATCAGGCGTGGTAGCCATTTCGCCAGATGCGAGGCCTGTTGGTGCGCTGATTGCGCTCGCGGGGGCACGACACTGTCCTTCTCGGGCCAGGGACAGGCGGCGCAGTCACCGAACGCAAAGATTGATTCGTCCCGCGTGGTCGTGAGCGATTGGGTAACGACCAGTTGATTTAGGCGATTGAATTCCAGCCCGTCGAGATTCTTGAGAAAGGCCGGGGCTTGAATACCGGCAGCCCACACCACCAGTTCCGCCGGCACCTCGCGCCCGCTCGCAGTCCTTAACCCCTGCGCATTCACTTCTGTGACACGCTCACCGGCGAGCACCTCGACGTGGAGCTTCTGCAATAGCTTGAGCGCTGCATTCGAGAGTCGCTCGGGCAACGACGGCAGGATACGCGGCGCGGCTTCAACGAGAATGATCTTGAAATCGCGCTCGGGGGAGATGCGATCGAGACCGAAGGCGACCAGTTCGCGGGTCGCATTGTGCAGCTCGGCCGCGAGTTCGACCCCAGTGGCGCCGGCGCCGATAATCGCCACGTGCAGCTGACCGGGCGCGAGCGGCGCCTGCTGCGAGTTCGCGCGCAGGCAGGCATTCAGCAGCCGGGCGCGGAAACGTTCGGCCTCGGCGGCCGTATCGAGCGCGATTGCATGCTGCGCAGCGCCCGGCGTTCCAAAATCGTTGGTTTGGCTCCCCACCGCAATGACGAGCGTATCGTAGGGCAGGACCCGACGCGGCAGCACTTCGGCACCGGTCTCGTCATCCAGCAGCGGCGCGAGGACCAGCGATTTGCCTGCGCGGTCGAGTCCTTCCATCCTGCCCAGTTGAAACTCGAAATGATGCCAGCGCGCCTGGGCGAGATAGTCCAGTTCGTGATCGTTCTGATCCATGCTGCCGGCCGCGACCCGGTGCAGCAACGGCTTCCATAGATGGGTGCGCGAGCAATCAATCAACGTGATGCGCGCCCGCCCCTTGCGACCGAGCTGATCGCCCAGGCGAGTGGCGAGTTCAAGCCCGCCTGCGCCACCACCGACGATGACTAGGCGATGTCGCTCGAGGTTTCCCGTCAGCGGTGTAACCTGACTCATGCGGATGTCTTCTCGCGGCCAAACCTGGAGGATAGCGGAATATTGCGGGTGCGCGCTGGCGTTTATGCAAATACGCAACGCCCGGGCACCAATAACCCCTGATTCACTGGCTGTAGCAAACCGAGCACGCTACGATTCGTGCATGCGCGAGAAAACCGAACGCCAGTCGATCGAACGACTCATGCAGCTGCTTGGTCGTCGCGCGCTCGGCAGCGGCACAATTTATTTCACCGGCGGCGCCAGCGCGGTCCTGCTGGGCTGGCGCGAGATGACTTTAGACATTGATCTAAAACTGGCACCAGAGCCCGACGGCGTTTTTGCTGCCATTCGTGACGCCAAAGAGGAGCTGGGCATCAACATTGAACTTGCCGCGCCGGACGACTTCATTCCAGCGGTGCCGGGTTGGCAAGAACGGAGTCGCTTCATTGCGCAAGTCGGTGCAGTCGAGTTTCGACATTACGACTTCTACGGGCAGGCTTTATCAAAGATCGAACGTGGACATGCGCAGGACGTCCGCGATGTTCAGTCTATGCTTGAAGAAAAATGCGTTCAGCCCGAGATGTTGCACGTTTACTTCGAAGCAATCTCGCAGCACTTATCCAGATATCCTGCACTTGATGCCGACGCCTTCCGTCGGAAGTTGGAGAACACTCTCAAAACCTTCCGCGCAAACCAAGATACCGATGCCGATTAAGGCAGAACTCCCCGGGGCTGATCTGATCGCCGAAGGGCTAGTCGATCTTCACGCGAATCGATGCACAGTGAATGCGCTGTTAGTCGCGATCGGTGCGCCGCGCTTGC
>JANOVQ010000230.1:0-4004 GCA_031417495.1 Pseudomonadota bacterium
ACCGGAAGTCGCATTCGCGAAGGATTCCCGAACTACGGTGACCCCATCGACATCAACGCGATAGATACTACCAGTATGTGAAGGGAACCCTGATGCTGGCCAAACGCCGCGAGGATACCGCCTAAGCGCCCCAGATTTCCGAGGCTGAATTCATGAATCATCACAAAATGATGTGGGTGAAAATGAAGAAAAATAAAGACGGCTTGGTGCTGATGAAAGACATGAACATGAAGGGTATGGGCATGATGCAACCTGACGGTAAAGGCGCCATGGAGCCGATGCATAAATAGCTCGGAAAACTCCGGGCGAAGGTTTCGGTACGCCTCCGTGTCGCAGCCACGCTTAACCGAGGACACCGATTCTCAATGCGCACCTAGAGATAGCTTGCCGCAGAATCCATATTCACTCGTTGATGCGAATGATCGCATCAACGAACTCTCTAAAGGCAGTCGGAAGGGCGTTGAGGTTCTTCCCGGCGATTTCTTGCTGCGATTTGAAGGGGGGACGGAGTCTGAATTGGTCGCGCCGTATGGGAGTGAGCGGCCATGTGAATCTTTATGTCCGTCCCGGTTAAGTTGGCGTCAACGCAAACGCGTGCAGGCGAGTTTGACGATGCGTGAACCTTGGTCGATTAGGCGCTCCCTAGTGGTCATGACGATGATGCGCGTCAGGGACGTGGGTGTGCGTATGCGTTAGCGCCGGATGCTGATGCCAGTGCGAATGCCGGATCGCGGCTTGCGTGTCTGACTGATGCTGATGCAGATGATGTTCATCGTGTTCGTGATCATGCGTGTGTGCCATGAACTCATGGGTATGCATGTGACCGTGGCGCTCGGTGAGGTGCAGCCAGACGCCCAAAAGCATCAAGGCTCCCGCGATGAGCAAACGATTGGTGACGGATTCTCCTAGGAGTGGGATCGCGAGCAGCGCGCCGAAAAACGGCGCGAGCGAGAAATAAGAGCCTGTCCGGGCTGTACCGAGATTGCGTAACGCAACCACGAACAGCACCAAGCTCACGCCATATGCGAAGCAGCCCAAGGCGAGAGCCCCCGCTAGCTGAGGGACTTTCGGCGGGCTCGCGCCAAGAAAAACGGCGATGACCAGATTGATGGTGCCCGCTGACAACCCCTTGATTGAGGCCAGCCACGTCGCGTCTGTGAGGGATAATTTGCGCGTAAAATTATTATCGAGCGCCCACGCGAAGCAGGCCCCGAGCACAGCCACGGCGGGCCAATAACTTCCTTCTCCAGTGGTGTTCGCGTGGTTTCCCGGCCAACTCAGGATCACCGCTCCGGCGACAATCGCTGTCATGCCGAGCGCAATCTGGTGATTGAAGTTTTCGCGGAAGACGAACCACGACAGCAAAGCCGTAAAAACACCTTCTGCGTTGAGCAACAGCGACACCTTCGAGGCGGGCATCGCCGATAAGCCTACCATCAGCAGGACCGGCCCCACGCAGCCACCGCAAAAAATCGCAGCGGCCAACCACCCTCTTTCAACCGGCACGAGGCGTACAGGAGGAAACTTGCGGAATCGGCGAAAGGCCGTCAAACCGAGTCCCGACCCGAGATAGAGTAAGTCTGCCAGTAACCACGGGCTGAGGGTTGCGAGCAATTCTTTCGCGAGCGGTACGCTGGCGCCGAACAACGCGGCGGCCCCCCAGCCCGAATGCCTGAATCAAGCCGAGACGCTCCACTCGCCACTGATCCGCAGCCTGCGGGCCGTAGAGCTGAACGAGTTTCTGGCACTAAAGTTCCCGCCCCGCTCCTGATTTGGCCTTGATGCCCGGCTTCGCGCGCTGCTAAGCGGCGGCGTGATCTGCCCGCGACTGAGACTCGACGCCGCTGGCCGCGGCGCTGTACTTCTGTTCCACTGGCGGCGTCGCCGGAGAACTCGCAAAGGAAGCGAAGCATGAAAATCCATTCGCTGTTACTGGTGGGGTTCAACCGGATTGCAGTGCCCACAGCGGTTCTGCTGGTGGCACTGTATGCGCACGCCCACGCGAGCCTGGTGCACTCGCTGATCGGAGGGCTGTTCGTCTGGCCGCAGGACGAGCTCACGCAGTCGCTCGGCGTTTTTCGCTGGGTGGCCGGCGCCTGGCTGCTCGAACGCCTGGTCACAGGCTCCATCTCCGCCACGCACCGGGCGCGCCACGCCGGGGCCTCGCCGCCCCGCATACTGCTGAATTTTGTTGCCGCCATTATTTATTTTCTGGCGACCGTCGCGATGCTGCACTTCGAACTCGGCAGCGAGATCACCGGGCTGGTCGCGACCTCCGGGGTTCTGACGGTGGTAGTCGGCGTCGCGATCCGCGACATGATCGCCGATTTTTTTCGGCGGACTGGCGCTCAATTTCGAGCAGCCGTACCAGATCGGGGACTGGCTTGAACTGGGGCCGGGACTGGTCGGCCGGGTAACAGAACTCAACTGGCGCGCGACCCGGCTGGTCACTCAGGAGCAGCGCACTGTCATTGTGCCGAACGGCAACCTCGCGGGCAGGCAATTCATCAACTACAGCGCACCCGATCGCATTTACCGCGAGGCGATCGATATCGTGCTCGATTTCTCGGCGCTCCCGGCGCGCGCCGAAAACGTGCTGCTTGCGGCAGTGCTGGCGACCGAGGGGCTCGCCGAGGGTCGGCCACACCATGTGCGCATCAAGGGTTTCAGCGAGCGCGGCGTGCTCTACGAGGTGCAGTTCTGGATCAACGACTACGCCGACCGCGCGCGGCTGCGTCACCGCATTTCGTCCAATATTCTGCGCCAGCTCACCCATGCAGGCATCTCCATCCCGCACGAGCAGCACGAGGTCTACGTATCCAAGGAGCGCCGGCTGCGACAGGAGCGGCGCATCGAGCCCCACCGGCTGTTATCGCGGGTTAGCTGGCTGGGAACGCTCAGCGCGGCGGAATTCGTGCAACTCGGCGAGATTGTTACCGGGCGTGAATTTGCCGCCGGGGACGTCCTGGTGCGCCAGGGCGATACCGGGCAGACGCTGCGCTTCCTGGTCGAGGGACTCCTCGAGGTGAGCATCACGGCGGCAGATGGAACCCAGGCCAGGGTCGGGCTGATCGAGCCGGGCGATGCGTTCGGTGAAATGTCGTTCCTCACCGGTGCTCCGCGCACGGCCACCGTCACCGCGCACACCGACGGATACGCCTTCGAAATCCAGCCCAAGGATTTTGAACCGATATTGCGCGCGCGGCCCGAGTTGGCCGGTGAACTCGGTCGCATGATGGCGATACGCGGCGTGTCGCTGCGACAGACTGCAGCGCAGAGAGATGCGAAAACGGACGCGGAGATCACGACGCGCGCCGGCCAGATCGCAAAGCGAATCCGCGAATTCTTCGACCTTGCTGCGGGAGAAACCAAGAGCCCATGTAATCGTTGACGTGGCACTGCGCTGTCTTCACGCCGCCATCGAAGACTATGAAGTCATGCATGAACTCGATGATGCCGCGCTTTGCAGCACATCTTGAGCAGATAATTGTCGAGTTTGAAACGGCTGTTTTCCGTCTCGTCCACCAACGCCAGCAAAGCGTGGACGAATTCCGTCCCGGCGGCCGAGTGCTCGAGTTGTATGCGGACGGTCGCGCACCGCGCGTAGTTTCGGAGAATCTCAATCTGCCGAACGCGCTGGCCATGGGGCCGGACGGTTGGCTTTATTTCCCGCAGGTCGTCGATGGTGAGATCTGGCGTGTGAATCCGGAAGGCGGGGTCGCTGAGCGCGTGATCGCGGGGCTCGCGTTCCCGACCGCAGTCAAGTTCAGTCCCCGCGGCGAACTACATACCGTCGAAGCCGCATCCGGCGATCTTACGCGCATCGATCTGCAGACCAGAACGAAATCTTCATTTGCGAAAGTACGACCGGGTTTAGAAAACTTCGCGTTAGATCCAGGAGTGCGGTTTTTCATCTCGCATTTCATCGAGGGCGGGGTCGCCGAAATCGAAGCCTCGGTCCGCGAACGGATCCTGGTGGCCGCCGGCCTGCTCGGACCGTTTGG
>JANOVQ010000231.1:0-2321 GCA_031417495.1 Pseudomonadota bacterium
CGGCGGATGTGGAAGGCGCGCTGAAAGAGGCGTTTGCACTGAAAAAGCGCCTGGTGTTGATGGATTTCATCACGGATCAATCCGAGAACGTGTACCCGATGATCGCCGCCGGTAAAGGCCAGCACGAAATGCATCTCGCGCCGGGCACCTCGGAGCGGGAGCTCGCGTGATGCGTCACACTATCTCTATCCTGCTGGAGAATGCTGCCGGCGCCCTGTCGCGCGTCGCCGGACTATTTTCCGCACGGGCATACAATATCGAATCGCTGTCCGTCGCGCCCACCGAGGATCCGACGGTCTCGCGGCTCACCTTGGTGACCCGCGGTTCGGCCGAGGTGATCGAGCAGATCACCAAGCAGCTCAACAAGCTGGTGGATGTGATCCGGTTGATCGATCTCAACGAAGGCAGTGCGATCGAACGCGAGCTCATGCTGATCAAGATCCGCGCGCTCGGCGGTGAACAACGCGATGAGATCGCTCGTCTCGCGGCAATCTACGGCGGCCGCATTGTCGATGTCACGGAGTCGAGCTACATCGTGGAAATGACGGGCGATGGCGCCAAGCTCGATGCGTTCGTGGAGATCATCGGCGCCAAGCGCATCTTGGAAGTGGTGCGCTCCGGCGTGCTGGGGGTTCTGCGCGGCACCAAGGCGCTGCGCGCTTAAGAATTAGGAAAGTGCCACAGAGAACACAGAGTCAGTTCCGTCATCCCGGGCGAAGACCCGGGATCCAGGGGCGCATATTGTTCAGTGTGGATCCCGCCCCGGATATTCGCGTTGCGAATTCCGGGGTGACGTCTATAAGTGCTGCGCACTTTCCGGGATGACGGGACTTACTCCGTGATTAGATTAACGATTTTACCTGCCGCGGATCCGGCCAACGATCTGTCCAACACAACCACCGGGAGAACGAACATGGCGCTGAACATCTATTACGACAAAGACGCGGATCTGTCCTTAATCCAACGCCGTAAAGTCGCGATCATCGGCTACGGCTCGCAAGGGCACGCACATGCCAACAATCTGCGCGATTCCGGGGTGACGGTGGTAGTCGGGCTCCGTAAGGGCTCCGGCAGTTGGACCAAGGCGGAGAAAGCAGGACTCCCGGTGAAGGCGGTACGCGAGGCGGTGTCCGACGCCGATGTGGTTATGGTGCTGGCGCCCGATGAGCAACAAGGGGATCTGTATCGCGAAGAAATTTCGCAGCACATTAAGCAGGGTGCAGCCCTGGCCTTTGCCCATGGTTTCAATATTCACTTCGGTCAGATCAGTCCGCGCGAGGATCTCGACGTCATCATGGTAGCGCCCAAGGGCCCCGGTCATCTGGTCCGCTCCACCTATCAGCAGGGCGGCGGCGTGCCGAGCCTGATCGCGGTTGCGCAGGATAAATCGGGTCAGGCCAAAGACATTGCGCTGTCCTATGCCTCGGCCAATGGCGGCGGCCGTGCCGGTGTCATCGAAACCAATTTCCGCGAAGAAACCGAAACGGATTTGTTCGGCGAGCAGACTGTGCTGTGTGGCGGCGCCACCGCCCTCATCCAGGCAGGCTACGACACCCTGGTCGAAGCGGGCTACGCGCCGGAGATGGCCTACTTCGAGTGTCTGCACGAGTTAAAGCTCATCGTGGATCTGATCTACGAAGGCGGCATTGCCAACATGCGCTATTCGATCTCGAACACCGCTGAGTACGGCGATTTCACCCGTGGGCCGCGCATCGTCACCGATGAAACACGCAAGGAAATGAAAAAAATATTGTCCGAGATCCAGAACGGCGAGTTCGCGCGCGAATGGATGGGTGAGAACAAGACCGGTGCGTCGGTGCTCAAAGCCAAGCGCCGCATCGCGCGTAGCCATGGCATTGAGGAAGTAGGTGATCGCCTGCGCAGCATGATGCCATGGATCAAGGCCAATCGGTTGGTGGATCAGGAGAAGAATTGAGTACGACTCAGCGCGCCTGAAGGCGCTCCTGCGGGAGGAGGCGTTCAATTCTTTTTTGGAGGAACGCCTTTAGGCGCGTTGAGAATAGAAGCCGCGCCTACTTCACAGCAGTCCCGCGCGGCCTTCTCCAATCCCGCCAGGATCGCTAAGCTAGCGCGACGGACATCGGCCAACCCGCCGCCAGGAGGGCAGGAACTCATGAACAACGCGCGCGACCCAGACAATGTGCATCGGTTATTGCCGCAGGATTCGCCGCCGCCGCGAGGACGTGGCATCTACCTGCTCCCGAACCTGCTCACAACGAGCGCGTTGTTTGCTGGTTTTTATGCGATTGTGTCGGCCATTCATGCGCATTACGAAACGGCTGCCATCGCGATTTTCACGG
>JANOVQ010000232.1:0-1602 GCA_031417495.1 Pseudomonadota bacterium
CACCGTCTCGCCCGCGAAGCTGGCCGATCATTTCGAAGTACCGGTAGCGATAGTAGAAGCCTGGCAGCGAGCAAAGACCGTCAATATCTACCTCGACGATCACGGTCGCATCATTCCTTCCACCGTAATCCACGAACGAATGGGGCGGATCGGGCGCGATCTGTCGCAGATGAAGGTGTAGGCCGCGGGCGCTCCGTGCCTATTTGTCCCCGCGCCGGCGGCGCGAGGCGAGGACCGAGCGGAAGGGAAAGAACGTTAGGGCACTCAACATGAGCACCCCGGCCATTGGTAACGGCACCGCGTTCACGCGCGCGAAGATCTCGACCGCGTAACTGCCCGAATTGTCGGCAAACACCCCGTCATTGTTGGCGAGGAACAAATAGGCCTCCGTGCCGCCCGGCACATTCAGGCGCGCTTGCGTCCCAATATCGAAGGCGGGTTCGGATTCAGGACCGATGCTGCCGATGGGAACGATCGTGTTTGGATCGGTGCTCCAAATTCCAATCAGGCCATACACCCGCAGTCTGCGAAAAACAGGATCGCTAATCGGCGGTGCACCCGGATCCACCGGGTTGCCATCCGCATCCGTGGCAAAGATATTGAAATCGATGACCGTGCCGCTCGCGGACAGATCGACGAAATCAAATCCGCTGAAATTAAACGCGCCGCCTGCCGACACCGGCGACGCCGGGGTACCCGCCCCTAGCCCAAAGAGCAGCGGGCATTCGCTCGGCGGGCAGCCCGTTTCTGGCGGTGGATCGAATTCGAACCCATAGGCATGGCCCCAGTCCGCGAAGAAAAGGTTGTCCGTCCCGGCAACGTCTGCGTGGAGCGTCACGCTCGTCGCCCAGACCCGGCCGCCGGAGAGTAGCAGCGCGAGAAGAAAACCCCAGACTGCCAACGTTTGAAATGGGGTGCCACAGATAAATGGGCGCGTGCAGTTCATGCTGAGGTTGTCCTTTGGCGGTCGTCCGTAATGCCCTATGTCCCTGCCGCTAGGATAGGAGGCACCGTCGCTCGCCGCAAGACGCAAGCACGTGAATGCCCACGGATGCCTGGATTAAATCTCCAGCGAGCCGACACAGACGCCAGGGCTCCGCAATATAAAGCGCAATACCAGCACTGGCGTCCTAGGCGATCAGGTCATAGTTCGCGCCACGTCCGCTGAACGCGTCCGCGCCATGGCCACCGTCCGCTGCGCGACTGTGCCCGGCGTCTTCTGGTGTAAGGACGCGCGAACCCGTAGCCTGCCAGGCATGCTCGCGCAGATCCTTTTGCTCATCGTTTGTTGCGTCGTAGTCGTCGCGTTGGCCCGGCGCGCCGGTCTGCCGGCAATCCTGGGCTACCTTTTCGTCGGCATCCTGGTTGGGCCCAATGCCGCTGGCTGGATCACCGATAACCACACTCTGCACCTGCTCGGTGAGATCGGCATCGCCTTCCTGCTGTTCATAATTGGTCTCGAGTTCTCGCTGCCGCAATTCATGCGAATGCGTCACGTATTGCTCGGTCTGGGCTGCGCGCAGGTCCTGATCGGCACCGTCAGCGGCGGGCTCATCGCCTGGTGGCTCGGCGTTCCGCCGGCGGCAGCGCTGGTGGTGGGCG
>JANOVQ010000233.1:0-5327 GCA_031417495.1 Pseudomonadota bacterium
TACCGCTATCGGCGCCAGTCGCAGGTATCGCAATGGGGTTGATTAAAGCCGACGACAATTACGTGGTGCTGTCAGATATTCTCGGCGACGAAGATCATTTGGGCGACATGGATTTCAAAGTGGCGGGGACTGCGCGCGGCGTGACCGCGCTGCAGATGGACATCAAAATCAATGGGATTACGCGTGAAATTATGGACGTCGCGCTGACCCAGGCCAAGCAAGGCCGTCTGCACATTCTCGATTGCATGAACAAGGTGCTGAGCGAGCCACGCACGGAAATGTCGGAGTACGCGCCGCGTATCATCACGATCAAGATCGATCCCGACAAGATTCGCGACGTGATCGGCAAAGGTGGCAGCACCATTCGACAGATTACCGAAGAGACTGGGACCACGATCGACATTACTGATGATGGTACCGTCAAGATCGCATCCGTAGATTTCGCAGCGGGTCAAGAAGCCAAGCGACGAGTGGAAGCGATCACGGCCGACGTGCTAGTCGGCGCAATTTACGAAGGGCGGGTCCAGAAGTTGATGGATTTTGGAGCCTTCGTAAATATTCTCCCGGGCAAAGACGGCTTAGTTCACATCTCGCAGATTTCAAACGAACGGGTTGAAAACGTCAGCGACAAACTGCGCGAAGGTGATACCGTGAAAGTGAAAGTCCTTGAAGTAGACAAGCAAGGACGAATTCGCCTCAGTATGAAGGCAGTCGACGCGGACTAAAACACTCGGCGCCGCCCAATTTCAAGCGAGCGGCGCTCCGTTACGAGCCTATCGACGAACTCGTCGTAGGGCGCGGTCGGTAGAGAGGGGAGTAAATCCCCCTCTCTACACACGCCGATTCGATGGGTCGAGGGGTGCGTCGCGAGCCAACGGTCGTAGTAACCTCCGCCATAACCTAAGCGGGCGCCCGCCTGCGTGAAGCTGAGGCCGGGCACCAGCGCAGTGTCGATTTCTCCATCGAAGGCTGCACCCGAAGCGTGCGGGATTTTAAGCGCACCAAGCGTAAGTGCAGCCCAGCCGGGAAATTGCGTGGCGAGCATGGTTCGCGGCGCGGTAACCCGCGGGACGAGTACGGTCTTGCCGTTCGCCACTAAATAATCGATAAGCCGTCGCGTATCGATTTCCTGCCGTACAGAAATAAACACAAAAATCCGGGTCGACCCCACAACCTCTGGGAGTGCCACCAGGCGCTCGTAAATTGCTGCATCCAAGGCGCGGGCGACTGTTTCAGGCACCTTCGCGCGACGACTCGTGGCGTGCTGACGGAGCACGGCCTTATGGCGCTCGATTTCCTGCTGTTCGTCCATTGTTTTCTACACGCCGTACGGGAAGCCGGCTCGCTTGAGCCTTTAACTCGATCCTTAGATGCCCTTACAATACGCGCCCTTGCCGGACACAGGCCGGCTTCGCATCGTACTCATAAAGGAAGGTTGCACATAGATGGTCAAGATTAGACTCTCGCGCGGTGGCGCCAAAGCCCGACCGTTCTACCACGTAGTCGTGACGGACAGTCGAAATAAGCGCGACGGCCGCTTCATCGAACGATTGGGATTCTTCAATCCTATCGCAGTGAAGCAGGATGTCCCCTTTAAAATCGCCCATGACCGCTTTGCTTACTGGGTTTCCACCGGCGCTCAGCCTTCTGAACGTGTCGCCAAGCTGGTGAAACAGTTCGCTCCCGCCGCCTGATAATGCCCCAGCGGTTCTTCTTCAGTAAGAGCCGCTGAAACGCGAAAATTTCGCACCGACCCATCCGTGCACCTATTGTCGATCTTCGCACCGATTCCTTCAGACTCAAGTTCCGCAACAGGGACCGATGATGCGGTGATCATGGGCTATGTCGCTGGTCTCTTTGGCACCCGCGGTTGGCTCAAAATTCATTCCTACACCAGGCCCCGAAGTAACTTACTAGCGTATGCGACCTGGTTAGTCGGACAGCCTGGGACCTGGCGTGAGATTGTTCTGCTGGCCGGCAAGTCACAGGGGCCAATGTTGTTGGCGGAGTTCTCGGGCATTAGCTCGCGTGAAGCGGCAGCAGAACTCGTTCGTGCTCAAATCGCAGTGCGGCGGGTCGCGCTTCCGGTATTGCCGGAAGAGCAGCATTACTGGTCCGATCTGATCGGGATGACGGTTGTCAATTTAGAAGGTGCGGACTTAGGCCAGGTGAGTCGCCTGGTGGAAACCGGGGATCACGATGTGCTTGTCACCCGGGCGGAGCGCGACTATCTCATCCCGTTCGTGCGGGAGCGCTATATTCTTGAAGTCGATCAAGCCGCGAGAAAAATCCTGGTCGATTGGCATATCGACGATTAATGGTGCACTCCTTCAGCGTCATTACGCTGTTCCCTGCGCTGCTTGAAGCGTTCGCGAGTGTGGGATTGGTGCGCAAAGCCATCGCGCAGCAGCTGATCACCCTCGACACCCTCAACCCACGTGACTTTACGCGCGACGCCCGCCGCACGGTGGATGATCTGCCTTATGGCGGTGGTCCGGGGATGGTCATGCAGGTTGCGCCGTTAAGAGCAGCCATTACCGCCGCGCGCGTTCGGCACCCCCACGCGCATGTGATCTTTTTGAGCCCGCAGGGACGCAGGCTACGTCAGACTGATCTCGCGACCTTGCTTGAGCGGCGACAACTAGTCCTAGTAGCTGGACGTTATGAGGGTATTGATGAGCGCGTCATTGAGCGGGACATCGATGCCGAATGGTCGATTGGGGATTATGTTTTGTCGGGCGGGGAAGTGCCGGCCATGGTATTGCTCGACGCCTTGATTCGCCTGATTCCGGGAGTGATGGGCGCACCGGAGTCAGCCGCAGCGGAATCCTTCATCGACGGCCTGCTGGATTTTCCGCATTACACGCGACCAGAGATCGTCGATGGGCAGGCCGTGCCCCCGGTGTTGCTGAGCGGCAACCATGCCGAGATCGCCGCCTGGCGTTTGCATGAAGCGGTACGCCGCACCCAACAACGACGTCCCGATCTTCTTGCGGAGGAGGTCCAGCGACCGGAAGTCGCAGGAATTCTCGCGAAGCTCCGCTTTGCGAACGCGGAAAAACCTAAGTGAAAGGGTTAATTCCCAGCTGCCAATAGGCTACAATCGGCGGCTCACCATGGACCCGAACGCTGGAGCATGTCATGACCGATCTCATCCGCCAACTTGAAGCCTCTATCACCGCGCGCAAACTCCCAAACTTCTCTCCAGGTGACACCGTTGTGGTGCAGGTTAAGGTAGTTGAAGGCACGCGCGAACGCCTGCAGGCATTCGAAGGGGTAGTGATTGCCAAGCGCAATCGCGGCGCGAACTCCTCCTTCACGGTGCGAAAAATATCGCATGGCGAAGGTGTAGAGCGGGTATTCCCCTCCTATAGCCCAATGGTTGCCGATGTCCTGGTCAAGCGCAAAGGCGCGGTTCGTCGCGCCAAGCTCTATTACATGCGCGATCTCAAAGGTAAGGCTGCGCGCATCAAAGAAAAGATTACTTCCAACAAAACTTCGAGCACCTAGCACTCTGACCGGCCGTCGTCCGGTCGTCGCTAGCGCCCTCGCCGGCTCACGCGGTGGGGGCTTTCTCCTGCTTTGGGTATTCGCCAGTTAAATACGCTGCGATATCTGCGGATTCGTACATCCAACGCACGCTGTGAGTTGCGTCTTCAATTCGCAGACAAGGCACCTGGGCCTTGCCACCTCCGGCCACTAACTCCTGGCGTCGGGCCGGCTCGCGATCAATATCCCGCAGGTCGAGCGTAAGTCCGAGCCCCTCAATCGTTTGCCGCACGCGCGCGCAAAACCAACAACTTTCCGAGTGATACAACGCGAGTCTTGGTTTGGTGCCTGGCGGCAATTCGGAATTGGGCGTTTGCTCCACGGGAATCTCACTATGATCCAACATCCTGCTAGGCTAGCTGCCATGGATGAACGGGGCAAGCGGACTACAGGCTAAGCCACCCATGCAAGCCAACCCAAGACTGACGCTGTGAACCATCCGTTGGTGGAGCGCTTTCTCGACAGCCTGTGGGCTGAAGCGGGCATCAGTGACAATACCCTCAGCGCCTATCGTACCGATCTGCGCACGCTGGGCGAGTTCCTCGAGCGCCATGGCAGTCACTTTGAACTGGCCGCGGAGGCCGATCTTTTTGGCTTTCTGAGCGAACAAAGTAGCTATTCAACCCGCACGGCAGCACGTCGCTTGTCCGCTCTGAGGCGATTTTTCGGCTATTTGCTGCGCGAACGGGTTATCGCCACCGATCCGACTTTGCGGGTGGTGAGTCCACGCCTCGGGCGGACCCTGCCCAAGGCGCTCTCTGAGCAGGATGTCGATGCGTTATTGATAGCGCCGGACGTGGCGACCTCGTTAGGGCTGCGTGACCGCGCCATGCTTGAAGTCCTTTATGCGACGGGCCTGCGGGTGTCCGAACTCGTGAATCTGACGCTGTCTCAGATCAATCTCGCGCAGGGTGTGGTGCGAGTCGTGGGCAAGGGTGACCGTGAACGGTTGGTGCCGGTGGGCGACGAGGCCAGCACTTGGCTCACTGAATTTCTGGCCCGCGGGCGTGCCGACCTGCTGCGGGACAAGGTCACCGAGAGCGCTTTTCTAACTCAACGCGGCGCGGGCATGACGCGCCAGGCCTTCTGGTATCTGATCAAACGTTATGCGCTCAAGGCAGGGATTAGCACCGCGCTATCTCCGCACACTTTGCGGCACGCCTTCGCGACCCATCTACTAAATCATGGGGCCGATTTGCGCGTGGTACAGATGCTTCTCGGGCATGCCGATATCTCCACCACACAGATCTATACGCACGTGGCACGCGAACGCTTGAAGCTGCTTCATATGCAGCATCATCCACGCGGCTGATGCGCAGATGCGTTAGATTTTCGAAGGAATAATGGTGCTTGCGCGTTCCGCCAGCGGAACCACGGCAAGGACCTCGGCGAAGGTGGTTTTCTCAGCGGCGATTTTAAATGCCCCGGCAAGGCGCAATGGTCGCATCCCCTTTTGCAGCGCGGTTTCTCTAATTGCCGCCGCATGAATTCCCGGTTGGATTAAGTGGGCGATTGCGTCGGTCACGGGCATGATTTCGTAGATTCCGGCGCGGCCACGGTAGCCGGTATTCCGGCACTCATCGCAGCCCTGGGCCAGGGCCATTTTGTGTGGCGGCTTGAGTCCATGTGGGAAAACGAGCGTGTTCCATGCCTCAAGATTGAGCGTGGTCGAAGTTTTGCAATGCGGACACAGAATGCGGATAAGACGCTGCGCCATCACGCCCAGCAAGGTGGCCCCAATCAGGTAGGGCTCAATCCCAAGATCCATCATCCGGGTG
>JANOVQ010000234.1:0-3110 GCA_031417495.1 Pseudomonadota bacterium
CATCGAGCGGATTCGCTCCGGCGCGTTCTGGCTGCTGGCGGTACTGATCGGTTCGGTGCTGTGGATCATCGACGCGGCCTGGGGCTGGCATCCGGCCGGCTGGATGGTGGCGAAGCTGGGCTATCACGATGCCTATGCGTCCGGTGTGGTCCACGCTATCGCAGGCGGTTTCACCTTAGGCATCCTGATGGTGCTCGGACCGCGCCTCGGCAAGTTCAGACCTGACGGCAGTGCACGCAATATCAATCCGCATAATCCCTGGCTCGTGACGATCGGACTGTTCCTGATTTACACGGGATTCTGGGGCTTCTACGCAGCCTGCAATATTCCGATCTTTGATGTGCAGTCCGGAGATGGGGTGTTCTTCTCGGCCACCAACATCTACCTTGCACCGACCACGCTTTCGGCGATTACGTTTAATTTCCTGACTGCGCTGTTTGGTGGCATGCTGGCGATGTATGTAGTGGCCAAAGGCGATGCGTTCTGGACCTACTCCGGGGGACTCGCCGGGATCATCGCCGCATCTGCCGGCAACGATCTGTATCACCCGCTGCAGGCGTTCCTGATCGGCGCGATCGTGCCGGTTATCTCCTACAAGCTGCATTACTACGTCGAGCGCCGCTTCAAACTCGACAGCGCGGTCGGTGCCGTCGCAGTGCACGGTTACACGGGTTTTCTCGGTGTGGTCGTTGCAGGATTCATGCTGTGGGGGTACCCGTCTTCGCCGACGGAAGGCTTCGCGCCGATCACGCCCTGGGGCAATTTCATCGGCGCGGTGATCATGTTCGCCGTACTTGGTCTCATTCCGGGCTACATCGCCGCGAAAGTGCTCGACGCTTTCGGTCTGCTGCGCATTCCGCGCCAGATCGAATTAGCGGGGCTTGACGTTTCGATGGAGATTCAGCGCGAAGTCGAAGCGGCGGAAGTCAATCAGGCAGTGCACGATGCGGCGACCGATCTGATCGCGGCGCGCAGTTAACGCAACCTCAGAGGAAATCGACATGGCAACAATTCAATCATTCGCAGGCACCATCACGGATATCGGTCCCATGTACCCCTTCGTCGGGAGCGAAATGCTGATGGTGGTGGTGGTCGGGGTTTTGTGGGTCGGCTGGCACATCATGCAGTTGCGCGGCGAAAGCCAGGAATTCAAAGAGGATGCCGAGCGTCTGCGGAGCAAGGAGACCTTGCGCAAGGCGCTCGATCGCGACGGCTGAGGGCCGCCCGCCGCGCTTGATCTCGATCAAGCGCGGCGTAACGGTGCGCGCATCGCATCCTGAAACGGGTCCCGCGGAGGCAAGTGCGCGGCGGTAGTCGCCGCGCACTCGAAGCTCGGGGAGTTTCCGGATGCAGGGTTCTGATCCAGACGATCCGTCCGCGTCGCCGCCCTGCCGCGCCACCGCACCTGCCACGACCATCCCGGCGCGCCACGTCGCGATGACATAAGCGCAACCCTTGAAGCGCGCGAGCAGGCTTGGTGTTTCCAATCCCCTGTTAATATTGCCAGCCGACTGGAAAGTACCGATAGCGTGATATCTCCACCTCCGCCGCATGCATAAAGCCATCGTAATCGCCAATCCACGGGCCGGTCGATCCCGCCGGAAATTCGCACCTGCCGAAGTGGTGGCGCGATTGCAGGCGCGCGGCATGACTGTGTCGCTGGCAGAAACAGCGCACGCCGGCCACGCCACCGAGATCGCCCGGTGTGCGGTAAGAGACGGTACTGAGTTGATCGTTGTCTCAGGTGGTGATGGGACCTTGCGCGAAGTCAGCGAAGGCATGCTTGGATCGGAGGCAGTGATGTTTCCACTTGCCGCCGGTACGACCAATGTGATCGCGACAGGACTGGGGTTAGGCGGCGACACCCTCGCCGCCATTGACCGTCTCGACGAACTGGAAGTGCGCGCTCTCGACGTTGGTCTGTGCGATGGGCGTCCCTTTCTGATGCAGACCTCAACCGGCATCGACGCATTGGTAATGGCCACGGTACCGCAGCATACAAAACAGCGATTTGGCATGCTGGCCGTGGCATGGACCGGGCTTCGCTGCTGGCTGCGTTACGGCTTTCCAGAAATCCGCGTCTCTATCGATGGCGTCGAGCATGCCTGTCGCGGCGCGATCGCGCTGAGCTTTCCGTTTTATGCGGGTCCGTTCTGCCTGTCGCCAAGCGCCCGCGCCGATGATGGCCAAATGGAGGTCTTGCTGTTTACCGGTCGCGGTCGTGTTGCCGCAGCCGGCTTTGCCATCGATCTCGCCTTGGGTCGGCATCTGCGTCGCGACGATGTGCAAATTCTGAATGCTTGTCGGGTGGAGTTTTTGGCCCCTGCTGGCTTGCCTTTGCAGATTGACGGCGAGGGACTTTGGCTAAGATGGCCAATGACAATAACTTTGTCACCGCTGCGGCTGCGCGTGCTGTGTGCGCCGCAGGCACCGCTTTTTCGACTTGAGGCAAGTGTCCAAGCCAATGGATGATCGCCGGTATTACGGACTGGATACCTTGCCTTCACCAGTTCGCGATGCGTGTTGAGCGCAGGGCGCGTTTCCGTGGCCCGCGTCACTGGGATCAGCAGGGTCGGTGGAAAATGTTTGAGGAGCTCAAAGTCGAACGCATATACCAAGTTCTCGACGAGATAGGTGCGCGGGCACAGCTGGATATCGTCAGCTCGATCGAAGGCGTCCACCATCAGAACGTCTGCATTGATCGACTATCGACCGCCGTCAGACTCCGAGGGTCGCCTTGGAATGATCTGCGGATGGTGTAGGGGAAACCGAGGCAGGGCCAATGAATGTTAAGATTCAGGCACCGTCACTGGTTTTTTGGACTTCATAAATCTAACCCCATCCCAAGGACAATCCCCATGGCGAAATTGCTGTATGTCGAAGCCTCACCTCGCAAAGCACGTTCTCATTCAAGCGCCGTCGCTGAGACATTTCTCGCGGCCTACCAAGTGGCGCATCCCTCCGATCACATTGAACGCCTCGATTTGTGGGGGACAAGTTTGCCGCGCTTCGATGGCGACATGCTCAATGCAAAATATTCAATCATGCACGGCGAGCAACCAAGTCCTGCCGAACGCGCTGCCTGGGGTGAAGTGGAACGGATCTTTCAA
>JANOVQ010000235.1:0-8208 GCA_031417495.1 Pseudomonadota bacterium
GCGGGCGCGGGGGCTGCGGCCGCCGTTGAGGGCCTGCCGGGGCCCCAGGCCGCGGTGCCGGCATCGGGGCAGTGACGGGCGCCACCGCCGGGCTGATCACCTCAGTATTTAGTCCGGCCGCCCCGAATCCGGCTTATCGTGCTTTCGTTGAACGTTGTCTGCGTGAGCGTGGGTTTGAACCAGTCGGCTGGCAGTAAGGCGTTCGCTTGGCGGATGTCACCGCGGTGCCGCAGGACTGGTCTCTGTACATATTGCGTACGCGAGACGGCGCGCTCTACACCGGTATCGCCAAGGATGTCGCGCGTCGCCAACGCGAGCATCTCGCGGGTCGCGGGGCAAAGTCCTTACGCGCGAAAGGCCCGCTCACCCTGGTTTATCAAGTCGCCATCGGGACTCACAGTCGCGCATTACGCACGGAATCCGGCTTGAAGAAATTATCGAAGGCGGACAAAGAGGCGCTGGTCCGGGCGCAGCCAAGCGCACTGTCACTCTGCCAGCGTCTAGGGTTAGGGCACGACGCCGAGCTTTAGGCCGGAACAGACTGGGACGCTTCCGAGATGCTTCAAATTGCATCACTGCTGTACCGCATAAAATAAATTCACCGGGCTCTTGATCGGCACCTGCGCGATCCGCGTGAAACCCGCTTCGCGAAACAGTGCGGCGGTGCGCGTGGGCCCCATGCACGCGCCGAGACCGGCGCCGTGGTGGGCCATCGATTGCGTCATGCAGTGGAACATGCTGAAACCGTAAAACATGGTGGCCAAGGGATTGAGGTTCTCTTCCAGGCGATCCGAGACGCGCGGTTCAATCACCAGGAGCACACCATCACGCGTGAGGCGGGCGCGGATGTCTTGCAGGACGGGCAGCGGCGCGGGGAGATCGTGCAACACATCGCACAACGTGATCAGATCGCATTTAAGCTCGGTCTCGACGGCGTCGAGCGTGGCATTCACGAGCCGCGGCGGGGGGGTAAGCGCGGCTACCGCGCGGCGCGCGGCGGCAATTGAATTTGCGTCTGGATCGACGCCGATGATCTCGCTCGCCGGGAATGCCTTGGCCAGCGCCTGCACCACATGGCCGGTACCGCACCCAACATCCAGCGCCCGGCCACCGGCGCGCAGACGTGCCACCACGTCCGGTAGTTGCGCCAACCAGTAATCGACCAGTCGATGTTCGTAATTGCCGCGGTTCATCAAATCGATCGCTTCACGGCATTCGGGCGCGAAATCCGCGAACGGCACGCCACCGCCGTGGCGGAAGGCCTCGATCACACGCGGTGCCACCGTGAGTAACGGGGGCACCATGCCGAACAGGCCGCCCATGTAGTGATCAGTCGTGTCCGAGGTGAGCAGATAGGCGTGTTCAGGTGGCAAGCAGTAAGTCACGTCCTCGATTGCGTACTCGAGATATCCCGCGCACACCATGCCTTTTAGCCACTCCTCGACATAGCGCGCGTGCAGTCCGCTGGCGGCAACCACCGCCGCTAACGTCATTGGCCCCTGCTCCGCCATGACTTTGAACAAACCGGTTTGGGTTCCGATGTGCGCGAGTCCCACCGCCATACTGCCGGCCATGTCGCGAAAAATGCGCTCGGTCAGCGTTTTTATTTTGTCTTTGTTCACGAAATTAATCCGGTAGGTAAGGACACGAATAATCCACTAAATCGTGGAGCGGAAATAGCGGCCACCGTGCTGGGCGCCGCAAGAAGAGGAGACTGGCCTTCGCTAACACTACGCAATTCATCCATGAATTGCTTCGTTAGCGCCCGCGCTACAGCCAGTCTCCTCTTCCTGCGGCTTTTGGCGTGGCCGGTATCTCTGCTCCGCAATCCAGGCAACGCCAGCACCAACTGTTGGTCTGGCGTTATCGCGGGCAACCCATTAGCCTCGCGCGCCATGCAACGAAAGTTTTTTCCCGGTTGGGCGGTGGTCGCGGCGGCGTTCGCGGTGCTGTTCCTCGCTTATGGGGTGCAGTTCAGCTACGGAATTTTTATCCCGGGGATGGCCGCCGATCTGGCTTGGAGTCGGGCAGACACTGCGCTGCCTTTTTCGATTTATGTGTTTGTCTACAGCGCGCTCAGCGCAGTCACCGGCCAGGCGACCGACCGTTTCGGGCCGCGCCGGGTGATCAGCGCTGGCGCAGTGTTGTTGGGGCTCGGTTGGGGTCTGAGTGCATTGGTCACCCAGCCCTGGCATTTGAACATCACGTTGGGGCTGGTGGCGGCGCTCGGCATGAGCGTGGTGTGGGTGCCCTGCAATGCCACGGTCGCGCGCTGGTTCACGCGGCGACGCGGGACTGCGGTCGCCATCGCGTCGACGGGCGCGAGTCTTGGCAATTTCATCGTGCCCGTGCTGGCGGCGATAGCGGTCCAGCACTGGGGCTGGCGCGTCACGCTCGCTGCGCTGGCGGTGGGCAGCGCGCTGGGAATTCTGTTCGCCGCGCGCGCTATGGTTCGCGAGCCAGAAGCGCTGGGACTCTGGCCGGACGGCGATATTTTGCGCCCCCCACAGTCCGAGCTCACTGGCGGGCAAACCGTGCGCGAGCTCTGGTGGACTGAATCGTTCATGCTGATCATCGGAATTTATTTCTTCACCTGGCTGGTGATTTTTGTGCCCTTCGTGCATGGCCCCGCTTACGCGCAGGATCTCGGCCTCTCGCGTGCGCTGGGAGCATCGATCCTGAGCGCGATTGGTATCGGAGGCATAGTGGGGCGCCTCACCTCGGGGGTGATCTCGGATGCGCTTGGTCGGTGCCCCACCTTACTGCTGGTGTGCGCCCTGCAAGCGGTTGGCTTCGCGCTGTTCGCACTGGCCCAGGGCGCAGTGGGGTTATGCAGCGCGGCGCTGGTGTTCGGCTTTTCCTATGGCGGCAGCGTGTCGCTGCTGCCCGCGCTCTGCGGGGATTTATTCGGTCGCGCCCATGTGGCAAGCGTAGTCGGCGCGATCTTTGCGATTGCGGGTTCGCCAGCGGCCGTGGGGCCGTATGTCGCGGGTTGGTTGTACGATACGACCGGTAGCTACGGCAGCGCGTTTTGGCTCGCTGCCCTGCTGAATGTCCTGGCCTGTCTATTGACCGGCGTGTTGGTGTGGCGCGCGCGGGTTCGCGCGGCTGCCGAGGTTTTGAAAATAGGAGATTGCGCATGAAAATGCCCTCAAGAATCGTCGACATCTCACAACCACTGGATAACGACACGGTGGTTGACCCACCCTTCATGCGCCCTGCGATCCGCTATGTCACCGGCAAAGAAAGCGCCAAGCTCATGTGCGAATTGTTTCCCGGCTTGAAAGAGGAAGATCTACCAGGCGGTGAAGGTTGGGCGATCGAACATATTTCGCTGACCACGCACAACGGCACGCACATGGACGCGCCCTATCACTACAACTCTAAAGACGTGCACGGCAACCCGATGCCGACCATCGATCAAATGCCGCTCGATTGGTATTTCAGGCCCGGCGTTAAACTCGACTTTCGGCATTTCGAGGATGGCTATGTGGCGAGTGCCGCCGATGTGCAGGCCGAATTGAAACGGATTGGCTATACCCTGCAGCCGCTCGATATCGTGCTCGTGAACACCCGCGCCGGCGAGATGTACGGTAGCGATCAATATATTCATGCGGGCTGCGGTGTGGGGGGTGAGGCCACGCGCTGGCTGACCGCGCAGGGCGTGCGCGTGACGGGGATCGATGGTTGGAGTTGGGACGCGCCGTTTTCGAAAACCCTGGAGCGCTGGCTGGCCACTAAGGATCCGCGCATCATCTGGGAAGGTCACTACGCCGGCATCGATACGCCCTACTGCCACATGGAAAAACTGCGGCACCTGGAACAACTACCGCCCACCGGATTTTCCGTGGCCTGTTTCCCCTGCAAAATTAAAGCAGCCTCGGGTGGTTGGACCCGCGCGGTGGCAATTTTTGATTGAAAATAGCGGTCCGCAAGTACGCGGTTCGAGACGTACTTTACATAAAGTGTCTCTAGTGGCACCTTAGCGGCACCATGAAAACCATCTCCATTAAAGAGCTTCACGACAAGACCGGCCATTGGCTGCGCAGAGTGAAAGTGGAAGGCGAAGTCGTGGTGACCGAGCGCGGCAGTCCTGTCGCGCGGATGCTGCCGCCGGCCGTCACCCCCGTCGAGAATCCATTCACTAATCGCAAGTTATTGCGCGGTGTCGCGCGACTCATTGCGCGGCCGATTGAGGGCGCCGATAGTGCGAGCATTATCTCGGAAATGCGCGACGGTCGATGATCTATTTTGATTCATGCTATCTCGCTAAGCTCTACTTAATGGAACCTGATAGCGCACGAGTTCGCGCGTATGCCGAAGCGTCGCACGGGATCGCCTGTTGCGCGACAGGTCGCGGTGAGGTTGTCGCGACCTTCCATCGGCACTTCCGAGAAAAGCGTCTTACCCAGCGCGAGTTTCGACAGCTCGCGGCGCAAGTGGAAGCAGACGTCGAGGCCGGGCTATGGACTGAGTTGCCGGTAACGATCTCAGTTGTCGAGGCCCAGATGCACCACATGACGAGATTACCCGCAAGCGTCTTTTTGCGGGCTGCCGATGCTCTGCATCTCGCGTGTGCTACACAAGCCAAACTCCACGAAGTGTGTAGCAGCGACCGGCACTTAGTGGCCGCCGCCCCGCACTTTGGGTTGCGTGCAGTCACCTTGTAAGTCAGAGAGTTTGTGGTCGCCCGCAACGTCACCCATGATCCCACTTGATCTTCGCCAGATTTGCCGGCCCGCCTTCACCCGCTTAACATCTTTCGACAATAACCACGAGGAGGCGCGGCCATGCTTGGGCTGATGCAGGACTGGCCGATGACGGTCGACAAGATTCTCAATCACGCGCGGGACAATTTTCCGCGCCGCGAAATCGTTACCCGCAGCCTGGAAGGACCGCTGGTGCGCACCAATTACGACGCCTTGTGGTTGCGCGCAAAGCAGATGAGCAATGCGCTGCAGGCCACTGGCCTAAAGCCTGGTGATCGCGTGGCCACCCTGGCTTGGAACACCGCGCGGCACCTTGAAACCTGGTACGGAGCGATGGGCATGGGCGCGGTGCTGCACACCGTCAATCCACGTCTTTTCCCAGAGCAAATTGCCTGGATCATCAATCACGCCGAAGACAAAATTCTGTTTCTCGATACCACCTTTGTGGCGCTCGTCGAGAAAATTGCCCCGCTCCTCAGCACCGTAAAAACCTTTGTCATCCTCACTGATCGCGCGAACCTGCCGCCTACCTGCCTGCCGGGCGCACTTGCCTATGAGGATTTTATTGCCGGCCACGCGGCGGACGCACGGTGGGGCGGATTCGACGAGCACACGGCGTGCGGACTGTGTTACACCTCCGGCACCACCGGGGATCCCAAGGGCGTGCTGTATTCGCATCGCTCGAATTTTCTGCACGCCATGGTCGCGGCCCAGGCTGATTGTTTTGGTTGCGGAGCAGCCGATGTAGTGCTGCCCGTCGTGCCGATGTTTCACGCCAACGCATGGGCGCTCGCGTTCGTCGCGCCCATGTGCGGGGCGAAGCTGGTGATGCCTGGCGCTCAGCTCGATGGTGCGAGTGTTTATGAATTGCTGGAAACGGAGAAGGTCACCTTTTCGGCCGCGGTGCCCACGGTGTGGTTGATGCTGCTCAATTATTTACGTGAGACAAAGACCAAACTTTCCACGTTGAAGCGCGTCGCGATCGGTGGCTCGGCCGTGCCGGAGGCCGTGCTGCGCGCGTTCGAAGAGGATTATGGAGTGGAAGTGATTCACGCCTGGGGCATGACTGAAATGAGCCCCATCGGCACCATTGGCAAGGTGTTACCGGAAACCTTGGCCGCTGATCACGAAACGCAGATTAGAACCAAGCTCAAACAGGGCCGTGCGCAATTTTCGGTCGAGCTGAAGATCGTTGACGATAACGGTGTGGAAAAGCCGCATAACGGCAGGGATTTTGGTCGCTTGATGGTGCGCGGTCCTGCGGTGGCCCGAGCGTATTTCAAAAATGCCGGCGCGCGCAGTGCTAACGGTGAATGTCTGGAACCGGACGGCTTCTTTGATACCGGGGATGTCGCGACGCTCGACGAACTCGGCTATATGCAAATCACCGACCGGGCCAAGGATGTGATCAAATCTGGCGGCGAATGGATCTCGTCCATTGACATCGAAAACATCGCGCTTGGCTGCGCCGGCGTGGCGTGTGCGGCGGTAATCGGTGTCGCGCATCCCAAATGGGACGAGCGGCCGTTGCTGATTATCGAGCCGAAGCCGGGGGCGACGCCGACCAAAGCCGAATTACTGGGTTTCCTGGAGGGCAAGATCGCGAAATGGTGGACCCCGGACGATGTGGTGCTCATCGATAAAATTCCCCTCGGCGCGACTGGCAAGATCAACAAGCTCACGCTGCGGGAAATCTACCAGGACTACACCCTGCCGGGGTGAGTGCACGAGAGAGGCCTTGCGCTCAGGCAAAGCCGCCCACCAGGCGCCGTAAGCGATTCACGGTTTGCGCGTTGGCCAGTGCCGCGGCATGCAGACGCGGCTCAATGCGCGTAGGCAGTTCTACTGCCGAATGCAGGTGGTGGGCGCGGTAATGGGCTAACGCCATCAGCTCGGTCACTTCGGCGGGCGCGTATTGGGAGAGCAGCGCGAGATGCAGGGCGCCAATCCGGTTGTCGCTGATGACGGTCGTGAGCGCAGAATCCATAGGGGGCGCTGAGATATCCGCGAGTGCGGCCTCAGCGCGGGCCGCGATCTCAGGCTGCGTGATCTCTTCTGGGATCGCAAGCAGACCCGCCCGGCGTGCCGCGAGTCCAAGGTGAAGGCGCGAGCCAACATAGGACACTCCCGCCGCGCCAAGCATGCCGACCAACGCGGGCGCCATCCAACCCAACAGCGGCAGCGACACCGCACCGGCCGCGATTCCAAGCAGCAGCCCCGCCGTAGCGTGATGCTGGTGTCGTTGCCACGCCTCTTTTAGCGTGAGTCCACGCTCATCCCGGGTTTGGGATTTCCAACCACTGTCACGCCCCAAAAACACATCGACCACGAAGCGGCTCTGAAACAGCATCTGCACCGGCGCCGTCAACGCCGAAATCACCGTCTCGAGCAGCACATTCCGCAACGCCTGCCAGCGTCCGCCGAAAGCCTTGGCCAGCAGCGGGCGCCGCGCAAGCGCGATCCAACCGAACAGCTTCGGCGCGAGCAACACGGCCATGGTGGTTTCCAACAAACGTAAAGCGAGCGCGGGATCGATTACATGCCACACCGGATACGGGGTGCGATTCGGGAAGAAATACTGTGGCAACTCGAAGCGCGTCTCCAGAGCCGCAAGAATGCCGATCACGATAAAGCCGAACCACAACGGCGAAGACAGGTAAGACATGATGCCCGTCAGCAGATGAAAGCGGCTCATCGGATGCAGCCCGGCGCCACCGATCACCGCGAGATGCTGCAGATTGCCCTGACACCAGCGTCGATCACGCTGCGCGTGATCAAGCAGGGTTGGCGGTGATTCCTCGTAGCTGCCAGCGAGTTCAGGCAGCATGACCACGCCCCAACCGGCACGCCGCAACAGCGCGGCTTCGACGAAATCATGACTCAGGATATGGCCGCCGAATGGCGCGCGACCGGGCAGGGTCGGCATCCCCGCGTGAGCTGCAAAGGCGCGCACTCGCAACAGCGCATTGTGCCCCCAGTAATTGCCATCATCGCCATGCCAGGCCGCGAGCCCGCACGCCAGCACCGGACCATAAACCCGGCTCGCGAACTGTTGCGCACGCGCGAACAGGGTATTGCGATTAATCAACAGCGGCACGGTCTGCAACAGGCCGACCGTCGGATTGACCGCCAGAATACGGACCATCTCCACGATGGTGCGACCTTCCATGAGACTGTCCGCGTCCAACACCAGCATCGCTTCGTACTGGCCACCCCAGCGCTGGCAGAACTCGGCGAGATTGCCGGCTTTGCGCGCGGTGTTGTCGAACCGGCGGCGGTAGAACAGGCGCCCGGTTGCGCCCAAACGGCGGCGCGTCGCGTCCCACAGGCTTTCCTCTGCGATCCACCGCTCGGGATTAGTGGAATCGCTGAGCACGAAAAAATCGAAGGCCGCGAGTTCGCCGGTGGCGCGCAAGGACTCGTAGATCGCACTGACGTTGGCAAAGATATGCACCGGATCTTCGTTGTAGACGGGCAGCAGAATCACCGTGCGTGGCAG
>JANOVQ010000236.1:0-7751 GCA_031417495.1 Pseudomonadota bacterium
AGATGGTCACCGTGGTCGATCCCAAGGGTGTCGATCAGAAAGATTTCGAACCCAGTGCGCTGAACACTGGGGCACGCTGAGAGCCCCGCCCGTCATCCCGGAATCCGCGTAAGCGGATATCCGGGATCCATGCTGAACATCAAACGCCCATGGATCCCGGGTCTTCGCCCGGGATGACGTTTATAATTGGCCTTATCTCACAGCGATCCACCCCAAGCCCAGGAGCACACACCAATGGCGAGCAAACAATCTGAACCTCTGAAAAATCTGTATGCGAGTTGGTTAAGCGCAATGGGGAGCAATCCCGATATGTCGCTCGCAGAAACCCGCGAGCTGTTCGAGCACTGGGGCGATGTGACGGCGGAGCCACGTGAGGTGGACTATCGGGAAGTGGAGATTGATGGCGTGCGCTGTTTCGAATGCACGCCGAAGGGGTGTGCGCAGGATCGCGTGCTGATCTGCACGCATGGGGGCGGCTATGTGGTGGGGTCGATGTACAGCCATCGCAAAGTGTTCGGCCATTTTGCTAAAGCGGTCGGCTGTCGCGCCCTGATCGTCGATTATCGGCGCGCGCCTGAAGCGCCCCATCCGGCACCGGTCGAGGACGCCGTTAAAGTTTATGCGGCGCTGCTGAAGCAGGGTATCAAACCCAACCATATTGCGACCACCGGCGATTCGGCGGGCGGCGGTCTGTGTACGTCGATGGTGCTCGCGGCGCGTGATCGCAAACTGCCGCTGCCGGCGGCGATCATGCCGTGGTCCCCCTGGTTTGACCTGGAGGTCACCGGCGAATCGTTGAAGACCCGCGCGCATCTCGATGCGATTGCACAGGAGCCGGTGTTGAAGACGATGGCCGCAACCTTTTTGGGCGGCGCGTCGCCAAAAGACCCCTTAGCCTCACCACTGCTCGCTGATTTAACGGGTCTGCCGCCGATGTATATCCAAGTCGGTGATCACGAAACCCTGCTCTCTGACTCGACGCGCTTTGCGGAGCGCGCCAAAGCTGCAGGAGTCGATTGCACCTGTGAGGTGTGGCCGGAAATGCAGCACGTGTTTCAATTTCTGGCCGGCGCGGCGCCCGAGGCCGATGAAGCGATTAAGAAGCTGGCCACTTGGGTCAAACCCAAGCTCGGTTTGAATTAGGTCATTAGCCGAGAATATTCATGGATCCCAAAGCGTTTCTAAGTTCGGTTTTTGATCTCACCACGAAGCATATTCTGGTCACCGGCGCATCCAGCGGACTCGGTCGCCACTTCGCCCGTACGTTGACGCAGGCAGGGGCGCGGGTTGCGCTGTGCTCGCGTGGCATTGATAAACTGACGGCGCTGGCGGCCGAGCTGCGCGCAGCGGGTGGACGTTGCGAAGCCTATGCGCTCGATGTGCGTGATCGCGATAACATTCGCGAGGTGGTGGCTGCGGTGGAAGCGATTGCGCCGATCGATGTGCTGGTCAACAACGCGGGGATCGCGATCCCAAAGGCGCCGCAGAAGCTGACCGACGAGCAATGGGACACGGTGTACGAAACCAATCTACGCGGTCCGTGGGTGCTCGCCCAGGAGGTGATCAAACGTCGTCTCGCGGATAACCGGGGCGCCAGCATCATCAATATTGCTTCCGTGCTTGGCATTCGCGCAATTGGGCATCTCGCGCCGTACTCGGCAGCGAAGGCGGGCCTGATCAACTTGGGCCGCGATTTGTGCGTCGATCTCGCGACGACTGGGATCAGGATCAATGCACTGGCGCCCGGCTATTTCACGACCGAGATGAATGACGAATGGTTGCAGACCCCTGCCGGGGATCGTCTGCGCAGCCGAATCCCCGCCAAGCGCTTCGGTGACCCGTCTGAATTGGATGGCGCGTTGATCTACCTGGCATCGGATGCATCACGCTACATGAATGGGAATCTCATGACGGTAGATGGCGGGCATACGGCGAGTTTGTGAGTGCTAGCCTCGTCATTCCGGAAAGCGCGCAGCGCGCTTATAGACGTCACCCCGGAATTCGCGTGGTGAATATCCGGGGCGGGATCCATAGTGAACCTCAGGCGCTCACGGATCCCGGGTCTACGCCGCCTGCGCGGCTCCGCCCGGGATGACGGCGTAGGTGGGCATTTCTTGAGTTCAAGCCCCCCACACCACCAGCCCCCAATCGAGCACTTTCTCAGCGACCATCTCGCCGTCCTTATTCTTCCGATGCGCGGACGCTTCTACCGCTAAATCGTAAAGCGTCCCACCGACCTCCGCACGCCGGCAATCGACCACGCTGAAACGCGTGCTGATCAAATCGCCCTCGAGAACGGGGCCGAGATGATCGCAATGGCGCCAGGCCACCATGTGCAACAAATTCGGCAGCGCGCGCCCGATCTGGGCGAGCGCGAGTGAGATCGTGTGACCACCGTAGACCAGGCGTTGGCCCAAGTAACTGCGGGTTTCGTCGGTGTGGGTGTAGGCGATATTGAGCGACATCCGCACCAGTTCCGGGGCGCACGTCACGGTATCTTTAGGCGCTATCTCAAACACGTCGCCGGTCGCGACCGGCGGGGAGCGCAAACCGGTCAGCTCACAGGCCAGCGGCGCAAGGTTCCACTGCTGGGGCAAGGCGGCAGTGAGCTCCTCGGCACTGAAGGTATTCTTAATCCAGTCAAAATTATCCTGGTGCCCGGTGTCCGCCGCCGGGTCTTTGCAAGCGATCATCGGGCAGCGCCAAAAATGCAGTACGACTTCGTGCTGCTGATTCACCGTGGTCATTTCAAGCGCCACCATGCCAGTCGCCGCGCGCCCGGCCTTGGCTTTGTTCTGTCTTAGCCCGACAACTTTGGTGGTGGTGTAGAGCGAGTCGCCGATGAACACCGGGCGTTGCAACAGTACCCCACGATAGAACAGATTGCCTTTCACATGTTGTGACGCATACGTCGTCTGGCCGGCGGCGAGATGCATCGCGAGATAGGGATGACAGACCCCGCGCGTATCGCCGGTCACTTTCTGCGACAGATGTCGATCGAGCGGTAATCGCATGCGATCACCGAACAGTGCGGCATACACCGCCGCGTGACCGTCGGTGACCGTGATCGACGGCGCGACGAAGGTCTGGCCGAGCGTGAATTCTTCGAAGTAAGGGCCGTCGATTAGATAAGTAGCCACGATGCCTGGTTTCTCCTAACGGGTTCTATCGCCCCGGAGAACAAAAATCCCCGTCATCCCGGGCGGAGCCGCGCAAGCGGCGTAGACCCGGGATGACGGAAACATCTCTAGTATTCTCCCTGGCAATTCTTGAAGTGTCGCCTATCGAATCGCGATCGGATTAATGATCATCTGCACCGTGCCGGTGATGCGCGCACCGCCGAGCACGAACATGAACTCATAGCCCTTGTCCTTCGCGAGTTCACGGGTGTCCATATTTTCGAGAATATAAATGCCATTCTTGGTCAGCAGGATCTGATGCACCACGAAAAGTTCGCCCGCGGTTTCCGCCGGCAAAACTTCGAGCGCCCACGCGTCCGACCCCACCGCCATCACCTCTTTGCTGGCGAGATATTCCGCGCCCCCTTTGCCGAGGCCGGGCTCGCCTTTGTTGAACGCTGCGGCATCTTTGTCTGCCATATTCAGCCAACCGGTGTGTAACAGTACGACATCACCTTTTTTGATGGCAACGCCTTCTTTGGCCGCGCAGGCGTCGATTTCAGGCTGATTGATTGCAGTGCCGGTCGCCAACATCTCCGTGCCCGTGCAGGCAGCGATATCGAGCAAGATACCGCGCGCAACGATCGGTGGATAAATCTGCGTGCCGTACTTGGTCAGCCCATCGGGCTTGATGAAATCATTGCCGGGGACGCCGTTGTAGTACAGCTGTTCGACGCCGGCATGGCCGAGTCCGTCGATTTGCGAACCGACGCCCATCCAACCGTTCACGATGTCATCGGCATACGTCATTTTGTTGGTGCCCAGCGACTTACCGGACAACTGGTTCGGGGCCAGCACAATCACGTGCATGTTGCGTGGCGCATAGGCCGGTGTCGCGGTGTTCGATTCGATGCCCAGACGATAGGTCTTGCCCGTCTTGATCAACTTAGCGGCTTCAAGGGTGAGATCCGGCCCGAGCATGTTGAATGCCCCGAGCTGATCATCTTTGCCCCACTTGGACGGATACCAGGCCGCATCGCCTGCGACGCTATTGGAAATCCATGCTGCCAACGCCAACGCACAGATTGATTTCACCTTCATGAGGACTCCCCTTGGGATGGTTGATGAGTAGTGGTTGCTTGCGCTTGTTCAGGTAGGAACTCACGTCTGATCGCCGCCGAGTGTGCGCCGAGTTCGGGTACCACACGCGGTGCAGTAGAGGTATCGCAGACCCGGCGCACGAAGGTTGCCGTTTGACCGCGTGAGATGACGTCCTTGGTTTTTAACGCGGGATGCGCCCACACATCGTGCACATTGTTGATTCTTCCATAGGCAATGCTGCCGCGATCAAGAATCCCGGCGAGCGCCTCACGCGTGTAGCGCAGGAAGATGCTTTCCAGTTCGATTTTGAGTTCAGCACGATGCTGAACACGCGCGGGAATTGTGTTGAAGCGTGCGTCCTCAGCCAGCCCCGGGCAGCCCAGGACCGCACAGAGGCTAAGCCATTCGCGATGATTCTGTACGGCGATAATGATCAAGCCGTCCTGCGTGGCATACGCGCCATAGGGTGCTATCTGTGGATGGTCAAGCCCGGTACCGGTCAGCAGGCGTCCGCCGTATTTGTACAGCGCCAGCGGCACGCTCATCCATTCACTCAGGGTTGCGAACAGTGAGATATCGAGGAACTGCCCGCACCCGGTCTTGGCCCGTTCGAGCAATGCACGCAGGATTTCGCCATAAGCAGTGAGTCCGGTCGAAATATCGCAGATCGAAATGCCGGCGCGCGTCGGACCGTCCGGCGTGCCCGTGACCGAACACAGCCCCGCTTCGGCCTGCACCAGAAAATCATAGGCCTTCATTTCCGCGAGCGGCCCTTCGTTGCCGTAACCAGAGATGCTGCACATCACGAGACGGGGATTCAGTGTCGCGACCTCGGTGTAACTAAAGCCCAGACGATCGAGCGCGCCGGGCCGCAGGTTCTGGATGAAGACATCCGCTTTCGCGAGTAGCGCGCGGAGCAGCGCTTGATCGGCCGCTTCCTTGACATCAAGCACCAAAGATTCCTTGCCGGCATTGAGCCATACAAAGAAGGTGGACTCGTCGTTGACCACGGTATCGTAGGCGCGTGCGAAATCGCCTTCTTCGCGCTCGACCTTGATCACCCGCGCGCCAGCTTCGGCGAGCAGACGCGTGGCATAGGGTGCCGCGACTGCCTGCTCCAGCGAAACCACCAGCACCTCGGACAGTGCACTCATGGTCTAGCGCATCACGAACGGATTGGGCACATCAGACGCGGTCGAGATCCACACGCTTTTGGTTTGCAAAAATTCGCGCATTCCCTCGAGTCCATTTTCGCGACCGAGCCCGGATTTTTTGTAACCACCGAAAGGTGAGAGATAACTGACTGCGCGATAGGTGTTCACCCACACCGTGCCGGCGCGGATTGCGTTGGAAATTTTGATCGCGCGTTTGATCGACTGCGTCCAAACGCCGGCAGCGAGACCGAACGCGATATCGTTGGCGATCGCCACCGCCTCTTCGTCGGTCTTAAAGCGAATGATCGAGAGCACCGGACCGAACACCTCTTCTTGGGCAATGCGCATGTTGTTCGTGACCTCGCCGAAGATGGTCGGCTGCACAAACCACTGTGAATCACCGCACTCCGGACCGCTGCCGGGGCCACCGCCGAGCAGACATTTAGCGCCTTCGTTTTTCGCCACTTCAATGTATTTCAGGACCTTCGCGTACTGTGGTGGCGTGGTGACGGGACCGACCTGCGTGTTGGGATCCATCGGATCGCCCATGCGCGCGGTTTTCGCAAACGCGACCAAGCGTTCGACAAAGGCATCGTAAATGGAGTCTTGCACCAGTAACCGCGAGCCGGCGATGCAGGTTTGGCCAGTCGCCGCAAAAATACCGGAGATGGCGCCTTTCACTGCATCGTCAAGCACGGCGTCGTCAAACACGATATTGGGTGATTTTCCGCCAAGCTCCAGGGTGCAGCCCTTTAAACCTTTCGCAGCGGCTTGGTAGACCAGCGCGCCGCTCTCCGTGCCGCCGGTAAAACATACCTTGGCCACTTTAGGATGCTCAACCAGTGCCGCGCCCACTTCACTGCCGAAGCCAGTCACGACATTCACCACGCCGGGCGGGAAGCCCGCTGCTTCGACCAGGGCCATCAGCATTAACGTGGAGGTGGAGGTGAATTCCGAAGGCTTAATCACCACCGTGTTGCCGGCGGCGAGCGCCGCCGCGAGCTTGAACGACAACAGCATCAGCGGTGAATTCCACGGCGTAATGCAGGCGATCACGCCGAGTGGTTCGTGGCGCGTGTAATTGAAGATGTCGGGTTTATCGATCGGAATCACCGCGCCTTCGATCTTGTCGGCGAGTCCACCGTAGTACCAATACCAATTCGGAATGTAATTGCACTGGCCCAACATCTCGACGATTAGCTTGCCGTTATCGCGAACTTCGTACTCAGCCAGTTCGCGTGCGTTATCGCGGATGAGGTCGCCTAGCTTGTGCACCATGGCGCCGCGCTGGGTGGCATTAAGCGCCGGCCAGGCACCGCTGGTGAATGCCGCCCACGCCGCGTCTACCGCGCGGCTGACGTCCTGTGCGTTACAGCGCGCGACTTCGCCCCAGATCTTGGCGGTATAAGGATTGACTGTTTCGAAGTATTGGCCGGAGACGGAGGGCGTCGACTTACCGTTGATATAGGCATCGAATTTCGGCGGTGTGGGCATAAAATCTTCTCGGGTCATTAGTTGACGGGCATTGCGCGGCTAAAGCCGCTTCTACAGGAAAAAAAGCGCGCCGCCCTTGTTAAGAGCGGCTTTAGCCGCGATTCTTCTCCGCGGTGTTCAGTACGACCGCGGCATGCCGAGTTCGTGTTCGGCGACATAGGACAGGATCAGATTTGTCGAGATCGGCGCGATCTGATAAAGGCGAATTTCGCGAAACTTTCGTTCGATGTCGTATTCTTCGGCAACCCCGAAGCCACCGAACGTTTGCATGCACGCGTTGGCCGCGTTCCAGGCGGCTTCCGAGGCGAGCATCTTCGCGATATTGGCCTGGGTCCCGCACGGCTTGCCCGCTTCATAGAGCGCGGCGGCGTGATCGACCATCAGGTTCGCCGCTTCTACCTCGGCATACGCCCGCGCAATCGGAAACTGGACGCCCTGGTTTTGTCCGATCGGGCGCCCGAACACTTTGCGCTCACAGGCGTAGTCGCGCGACTTCTTGGTGAACCAGCGGCCGTCGCCAATGCACTCCGAAGCGACCAGGATGCGCTCGGCATTCATGCCGGACAGGATATACCGCAGGCCTTGGCCTTCTTCGCCGATCAGGCTGCTGGCCGGGATCTCCATGTTGTCGAAAAAGACTTCGGTGGTGGAGTGGTTAATCATCGTACGGATCGGCTTGATCGTCATGCCCTTGCCGACGGTCTCACGCATATCGACGAGGAACACCGATAGTCCTTCAGAACGTTTCTTGACCTGATCCTTCGGCGTGGTGCGCGCGAGCAGTACCATCAGATCCGATTGCAGCGCGCGTGAGGTCCAAACCTTCTGGCCGTTGACGACGTACTTGTCGCCCTTGCGCGCCGCGAAGGTTGAAATGCTGGTC
>JANOVQ010000237.1:0-2089 GCA_031417495.1 Pseudomonadota bacterium
CGTACCGCTCGCGGCAAGGGGGGTGCTCGGCGCGCGCAGCGCGGAGGTGGTCGCGCTCATCGTCGCATCCGCCGCCGCGACGATGGTTTGATCTGGCGACACCCCAACGACTGTGCGATTCGCATCGGCCATGTCTGGATAAGAGAACTCAAACTCAAATTTATGGAACTTAACGCGGTCCCCATGTTTCAGCATCCGCTCGCCGACCACGCGTTCGTTATTCACGAAGGTGCCATTCACACTGCCCTGATCGACCAGCCAGAACATCTGGTCTTTAAATTTAATAATCGCGTGACGGCGACCGATAGTGGCTTTGTTGACGACGAAATAATCCAGGTACTCAGTATCGCTGCCGGCCGTCCGGCCAACGATCAACTGGCGCTCGCCGATGCGGCGCGCCGCTTCGTTGGTAATACCGTGTACGTCAATCAGGAACGCTTCGACCGGTTTGGCCTTAGCAGCAGGCACGCCTGTGCTCGCAGATGCCGTTGGGCTTGCGAGGGGGGCTGCGCGCTTACCCCGCAGGAAGAACCAAGCGAGGCCCGCCAACAGCAAGCCTCCCGCACCAGCACCGAGCAGCAGGCTGTTGGCCGCGAGCGAGCTACCCGGATTGGCAGCCGGCGGCGCGGTTTCTTCCGGACGCACCACGACCGCCTGACCTGCGGGCGCTTCTTCAAGCTCCTTCATGAGCTGCTCAACGGGCACGCCGGTATCCTTGGCCAATTGTTCGAGCGCCGCCTTTTCTTCGGCGGTGAGCGCCACCGCCCCAGCAGTGTCGCTGGCCGGCGGCGTCACGGCTTCTACTGCTGGCGCGATCGCTGGCGCAGGGGGGATTTCGGCCGGTGGCGTGGCGGGCGTGATCTCGGCGGGTGTGGCCGCCGTCGGTGGCGCGATTTCAGGTGGCGCAACTGGCGTTTCTTCCACCGCTGGCGGCAGAGTTTCAGTGACTGGCGGCGATGGCGGTGTCGCGGCCGGCGGCACCAGCGCTTTTAATCGCTCAAGCATCTGTCCGTAGGCGGCGCTGAGATCATTCGGCATCACGGCGCGAATGGATTCGCCCTGAGTGACCTCAGCGAGCCGCGCAATCAACAATAAGTCCGCATTCTCGGTAAAGGCCAGCGGCATGATGCGGATACCACTGGCAGCCGCTTCAACGGTAAGTTCTTCGCGGAGCCACTTGCCGCGCTCGCTATCGCGCAGCGCGGAGCCGGTATCCACCACACCATCGGACACAAACACAATAGTTTTCACGGCGTCCGGGCGCGCCTTGGATTTGAGCTCGAAAATTGCGCGCTCAATGGCGGCTGGACTGTCGGTGAATTTGCCGCGATAGTTCATGCCGTCAAGGCTCGCGGCGAGTTTCGCTTTGCCGGCCGCAGTGGCCGGCGTCAACGGCATCACGAGCCGTGCATTCTGATCGAAAATGATCACGCCCGCGTAGAAGTCTGCAGGCAATTGCTGGAGGAATTCGGCGGCGGTGCGCTTCGCGAGCCGTGCGGGATCGATTTTGCGCATACTGCCGGAGTTATCCACTATCAGGATCACGTCCTGCGGCGCCGCCTGGACGATGGCAGTGACCAGGCCTAGCACCAGCAAATGGACTGCCCGCAGGAAGCGCTTGTTCATGGTTGTCTCTCTAGTAGTTGTTACTCAATCCCCAGCGCGGCGGGGCGCGTAGGGTCGCGGCACCACTCACTCCAGGATCCGCAGTAAACCCGAGGTTCAGGCAGCCCGGCATGCACCTGAGCCAGCACATTGTGGCACGCTGTCACACCTGACCCGCAGTAATGGACGGTGGCGGCATCCGGTAGTGTACCCAAACTCCTGCCGAAAGCCTCCCGCAACTCGCGGGGGCTGCGAAATTTCCCGTCGTCGGCGAGGTTCGCGCGCCAGCAATGATTGCGTGCGCCAGGGATGTGCCCGGCCCGTGGATCGATGGGTTCCGACTCGCCCCGAAAGCGTTGGGGATCGCGCGCATCCAGTAACACCGTCGCCGCGCCGAGCTCGGCCAACAGGACGCGCCGGTCGGCGCGTGGCGCGCCACTAAAGGTCGTTGCTGAAGCTGCTGTGCGTGAGCCGCTCTCGCTGG
>JANOVQ010000238.1:0-11841 GCA_031417495.1 Pseudomonadota bacterium
TGCAAACCGAGAGATTGCAGGCGCTGTCACCGCAGTACCCAGCACGGTATTCGTGAATGCGCGCCCGGTGCGTCAGGCAGCGCTACGCCTTGATCGCAATGCATCGACCACCGGCGAACTCATGCGCATCGCTCCGCTGGTGCCAAGCGCGCACAGCGTGCTCGGCACGGGTAAGGCGGCCAGAGCGCGCCCATCTGGTGAAGCGTTCGATCGCGAAGTCTTCGCGCGCCATACGCCACCGCCTGGGGAGCGCCCGTTCGCCGCACGCGAGCAGCAGCTACAGAAAACCCCTGGGCGCGCGTTGGAACCGAATGTCGCCAAATCTGTCCAGAACGACGACGCTAACGGTACGCAGAATGTACGCGTGATTGCCCAACCGCGCGACACCGTTGACGCGCGTGCAGCGGGACCCCGTCGCGGCGGCGAGACCGCGCCCCGCACAGCCGCGCCAACTCAGCTGCGACAACTGGATCGCTCGGCAGACCACGGCAAGGGACGTGGTCGTACCCGGGACAATCGCCAGCATGAGGAAGTGCAGCAACAAGCCGCCGAACAGCAACGCGGGGAACGTCAGCGTCAGGCGGAAACCCAACAGCAGGAGCAGCGTCAACGCAAAGCCGACAGCGACCAGCAGCAAGCCGCTGAGCAACAACGCGGGGAGCGTCAACGTCAGGCTGAAACGCAGCAGCAGGAGCAGCGTCAACGCAAAGCCGACAGCGAGCAGCAGCAAGCCGCTGAGCAACAACGCGGGGAACGTCAACGTCAGGCGGAAACGCAGCAGCAGGAGCAACGTCAACGCAAAGCCGACAGCGAGCAGCAGCAAGCCGCTGAGCAACAACGCGGGGAGCGTCAACGTCAGGCGGAAACGCAGCAGCAGGAGACCCGTGGCAATCGCGCAGACAAGCCTCTGAAAAAGCGTTCTGCCAAAGACTACGCTGACGATCCGAACGCAAACAAAGACTGATCCAGACGCCGAGAAGAACGCCGGGTTATCTCTCGTCGCCTATGAAAAAAGGGGCGTTCCCCTTCTATTCACCTACTGCCTTACCACGCGCCAATTAAGCCGCGAGCTTTCCGCTCGGGGATACCAGGGACAGTTTACGGATTTCAAGACGGGTAGCCGTTCAGACGTTCGAAGTCAGCGAGCATTAGCCCGTAATCGGTAAACTGTCCCTGGGTTCACCCGTAATCGGTAAACTGTCCCTGGGTTCACCTGGGTTCCAGAAAGAGCCTGCTTTATTTCCTGCACTTCAATCGGCTCCCGCCGATTTATCGTTCAAGGCAGGGACACTCTTGGCGCTGCGCTAAAGCTTTACGCGCTTTTGCCGTTGTTGCTACAGAGCACCCAGCCAGCCGAACCCACTGTGGAAAAAGACCAATCGCGAGACTCTTCTCCCACGCTCGACGCGTGGGCCGCGACCTGTCTACGGCCGAACTGGCCAGCGGACGCGCAGAAGCCCGCCGAACTACGGACTGCCTACTTGACCGCGCTAAATGGCAAGCTCCTGGGCCGCACCTATCGGCTTGGGTCAGGGCGACTCTTTGTGGGGCGCGCCGATGACTGCGACATCGTCCTCGACGACGACGGCGTAAGCCGACGCCATGCACTGTTCCTGGCGACGCCCAGTCAAAAAGTGATGCTGGAAGACTTGAGTTCGACCAACGGCACCTTGATCGACGGTCGCTTAGCGAGCGTGTGCGAACTCCGCGGCGGCGAGCATCTGCAATTCGGCTCCGACACGGTTTTCAAGTTCGAGTTTCGCGATTCACTCGAAGAGCGCTACGCAACCTACCTGTATGAATCCTCGACCCAGGATCGCCTGACCGGCGTGTTCAATGCGCGCTATTTCCGGGAACAACTCGATCTGGAATATGCCTGGCATCATCGTCACCAGGCGGCACTTTCCCTGATATTTCTGGATATCGATCGATTCAAGGAAATTAACGACGAGTTTGGCCATCTCATTGGCGATGAAGTGCTAAGAAAAGTTGCGATGGCGTGCCACGCGGAAAGCCGCAACGAGGATGTGTTCGCGCGCTATGGCGGCGAAGAGTTCGCGTGTCTGCTACGCCAAACCAGTGCTAATGCCGCGATAATCATGGCCGACCGCATGTGCGCCGCGGTCGCGAATCGCGCGTTCCGCATCACGATAGATGGCAAAGCCCATGCGGTCCACGTCACCATCTCGGCCGGCGTAGCAACACTGGCCGCCGATGCAATGACGCCGAATTCCTTGCTCGCGGAGGCCGACCGTTACCTCTATAAGGCCAAAGAAGCAGGCCGCAATCGCGTCCATCCAGTACTCGAATGAACCATCGAGCGTCGCCCACCAAACAAGATTTTTATGCGCGACCACGTGCTGAATCGCGCACTTATCAGCGTGCTGAGCCAGCACAAAGTCCTGTGGACTGCGCGCTCTGCGACTTGCGCGACAGTGAATTAATTCACCAATAGCTTCAAGCGAAAGACGCTTTTCCCGAATGGACATTCAGATCGAAGTCACGAACGTAAAGTTGGGGATGTTTGTCGCGCGACTCGACCGACCCTGGCTCGGGACCCCGTTTCGCTTCCAGGGTTTCTGGGTCCACGACCTGGATGCGATCGACAACCTGCGCAAGCACTGCGCCTCAGTGTGGGTCCGCACCGACACCAAAGGCCGGCCCACGGACCACGAAGATACCTCTGTTGTCGATTGGAAAGAGCGGACGGTCAAGGCCGATCGCGAAGCGCGCATTATTGACTTTCTGCCGACGAAACCGGTCGAACATCAGGACGCTGTCGCCGTGGAAGGTGAGTTTACGGCGGCCCACCTAGCCCGTCGGAATCTGTGCGACGCGCTCGATGAGATCGTTGACGACATCAAGCGTGATCGCAAAATCGCCATCGCCGGGTTGAAGGAAGCAGTGACCAGCATCACGGACAGTATCCTGCGCAATCCTGACGCTTGCATGTGGCTCCGCCTGGTCAAAGATCGCGATAGTTATACCTACTATCATTTGCTGGACACCAGCGCACTGGCAATCGCGTTTGGCCGACATCTTGGCTTCTCGCGCGCGGAGTTGGCTGATCTGGGTCTCGGCGCGATGCTCATTGATATCGGTAAACTGAGACTGCCGCCTGAACTCATCTCCAAGACAGGCTCTCTGTCCGACACCGAACTGCAGATCGTTAGGAACCATGTCGAATACGGCGTGGAATTGGTCCAGCAAGCGCCGGGAGTCACCAAGCGCATTATTGAAATCGTCGCGACCCATCATGAACGTTTTGATGGCAAGGGTTACCCCGAAGGCCTGCGTGGTCGCGCGATTCCGCCGTTCGCGCGCATGGTTTCTATTGCCGATTTCTTCGACGCCATCACGAGCGACAGATCTTACGCAGCGGGTATTTCGCCACACGACGCCATGCGCAAACTCTACGACGCAGCCGACCAGGCTTATCAGCGCGAACTGGTTGAGCAGTTTATTCAATGCATAGGGATTTATCCGACCGGCACACTCGTCGAACTCTCGACTGGCGAGGTAGGGGTAATCGTCGGCCAGAATCGCGTACGCCGCTTGAAGCCGCGAGTAATGCTGGTACTGAATGCCGAGAAAAAGCCGCTCGACACGTTCGTCGAACTGGATTTGATGGAAAATGTCACCGATAGCGAGCAAACCGGAGTGGCGGTCGCCATCACACGCAGTGTGGAGCCCGAGCAATTCGGGATTGATCCGCGGCAATTCTACATGTCACCGGAACGCATGACGCCCGAAATCCTGCGTAATATCTCGAAGCTCGTGTGAACAGCGACTTCGCGGGTCTACCAGGGCATTGGCGTTATATGGACACGCTGGGAACCACGCTGCGCGCGCGCGAGCCCCAGCGCCTGGTCAGCGTGCTGCTGGTCCGAGTCCGTGATTTCCAGAGAATCAAGATCAATCATGGGCACGACCTGGCGGACTGGCTGCTCCGCAGTCTCGCGGAGCGCACAGTCTCGGTACTGAGGGACAACGACACAATCGAACGCATCGAAGACGGCTGTCTTGCATTGATTCTCCCGAATTTATCCGGCCCGGCGCAGGCTGAACTCGCCGCTTCTGGAATTCTGCAAGCCTGTCGGGCCCCGTTTTCATGCAGCGACGCCAATATCGATCTCAAAGTCGACATTGGGCTTGCCGTGTACCCCACCGATGCGGCATCTGCTACCGAACTGCTGCGTTGCGCAGAGCTCGCGGTCGGACGTGCGAATGAAAGCCCCGCCGGCTACAGTGTTTATACGGCGACTCTCGCCGGTCCGCACGGAGATCTCCACGACTTCCTGCTGGAGCGTGAACTTGCAGGCGCGGTTCGTCGCGACGAGTTTCATCTGTGCTTCCAACCAAAGGTTTCTTTGCGCGATGGCGCACTGGCCGGCGCAGAGGCGCTGCTGCGCTGGACGCGTGCCGACGGTGAGACCATTCCGCCCGACGTCTTTATTCCGATCGCCGAGAAGAGCAACCAGATTGTCCCGATCACAGTGTGGACCCTGAACACTGCGTTGCGTGCCTGTGGCGATTTGTTCGAACGCAACCCGGAGTTTGCGGTGGCAGTCAACCTCTCTCCTATCGCATTGAATGATCCGGAAATTTTTCCATTAGTCTCGCAGGCGGCGAATATCTGGTGCACGGACCAGCATAAGTTGGTGCTCGAAATTACTGAGAGCGCGTTATTCAAGGACACCGAGGCCGCACTTCTTACGCTCGACAAATTTCACGGCGAGGGAATTCGTCTTTCGATTGACGATTTTGGCACCGGGTATTCTTCGCTTGCTCAACTGGGAAGAATGCGCGTCGCTGAATTGAAGATTGACAAATCCTTCGTGCGCGATGTGACCTTAATCGAACGCAATGCCCAGATCGTACGCAGTGTGATCGATCTCGCGCACAACTTTGGCATGACAGTCGTCGCCGAAGGAATTGAAGATCAGGCGACCTATGAGTTTCTCGCTAAGCTCGGTTGCGACTACGGCCAGGGTTTCTACATCGCGCATCCGATGAGCATGGCGCTGTTTGAGGAATGGGCGGAGGCCCACCGCGAGCCCGCGGGGGAGAAGCGTTACCGGCACGACGACCGCTTGGCAGCCTCCGACGTGGCCGGCTGAGGCACGCATTTTCCGTTACAGCGAGCTTCGCGACTGCGCACGACAACATTGGCGGACTGGGTGTCTCAGCGCAGCGAGTTAAACTCCCGTCCGAACACTTCGCGCGCGACTACGGCCTTCATAATCTCCGGCGTGCCATCGCCGATCTCCATGCCCATCACGTCACGCAGGCGCTGTTCGAAGGGCAGCGCGCGGTCGTAGCCGGTCCAACCGTGCAGCACGAGGCAGGCGTGGATCGCTTCGCGCGCCACTTTCGGGCCGTACCATTTGACCATCGCCGCTTCCTTAGTGTGGGGGCGCGCCTGATCGCGCAGCCACAGCACGTGGTACGCCAGATGGCGCGCCGCCGTCAGGTGGGTCAGATGCTCGGCGATCTGGAAGGCGACGCCTTGGTGCCGCGCTAACGGTTTGCCAAAGGTCTGCCGGATCTTCAGGTATGCGATGGTTTCTTCCACCGCCTGCAGCGCAGAGCCGATGCAGGCCAGCGCTATGATCGCGCGATTGAAATCGAACGCATCCATCGCCTGCATGAAGCCGCGGCCGGTGGTGCCGATTTGGTTGCCCAGCGGCACTTTGACCTGATCGAAGCGCAGCGCGCCGCGCTCGCTGCCCTTCTGCCCGACGCTGTCGTAGACATGGCGCTCCACGCCGGCACGCGCCAGCGGCACCAGGATCGCCCCCATGCCGCGCGGGCCGGCCCCCGCACCTTCGATCCGGGCGAACACCAGACAATCGTCTGCCGAGCCCGCAAGGCTGCTGGAAACCTTCTCGCCGCTGATGACCCAGTGATCTCCTTCCTGTCGCGCGGTGGTGCGCAGTGCGGCGGCGTCCGAGCCGGCGTGCGCTTCAGTCAGACCGAAGGCGATCGTGCGCTGCCCCGCGGCGAGCGCCGGTAACACCTCGGCCTGCAGCGCAGCCGGGCCGTGCTGGGTAATCAACTCGCCCGCGATCAACGCAAGTTGCAGGTAGATCGTCGACACCATGTCGCCGCGTGCCAGCTCCTCCGCCGCAATCCCGGCCATCACGAAACTGCTCTCGCTGCCACCGAACGCCGCGGGCACCCGAATGCCCAGCACGCCCAGTTCGCCCATCTCCAAAACCCGCGCGCGCGGCAGCCGTTCGCCACGATCCCAGCGCGCGGCGTCCGGCAGGATGCGGGTCTGTGCAAAGCGCCGGAGGGACGCCTGGAAGGTTTGCTCGGACTCGTCGAAATCAAAATTCACGCCGCACTCCTCGTTAGCCAGACTGGCACGAGTTTATACGACCGCTGAAGAGATGAGGGATACCGGGGACAGTTTACGGATTTCAGGACGGGTAGCCGTTTAGGCGCTCGAAGTCAGGGAGGATTAGCGCGTAATCAGTAAACTGTCCCTGAGTTCCTGATTAGCGAAGCGGCGAGCGGTGGCGCTGAAGCCCATCAGTAAACCTGACGGCTTCTGGTGCACCATAAATCAGTAAACCACCGCGAGATTCGCAACGGAGGGTAGTACAACGGCGCTAGGCCGCCTGCAGTCACAGACGATCAACAGATCAGTCAGTGCATGAAACGACCGCGCCTGCAGACCGGAAATCTCGAGGATGCGTTGCAGGCGCGCGTACACCGTGTTGGGATGTAGGCCCAATACCTGCGCCGCCTGCAGCACGTTCATATCAGCACTCGCGTAAGCGCGCAGCGTGGCGACGAGCGCGCCGTGCGCATGGTCATCTGCGGCATAGAATTCGGCAGCCCACGCGGGCAACATGCGCTGAAGATCTTCCGCCGCGAAGTGCAGTAACAAGCGCTGGAGCGCAATCTCTGAGAACTGCACAACACGCTGGGTAACACTTGCCAGTTCGAGTGCTGCGGCGGCTTCTCGATACGCATTCGGGATATGCGAAGTAGAGGGAACGTCGTTACTGATGCCGATCAGCGCCGCGTTGCCCACAAATGAGAGCGCCGTTGTGAGCCGTTCGGCGAGCGAGCGGCGCGGCGCCGTCCACCCGGAATCCCGCCGGACCCCGGCGATGACCACGGTGACCTTGCTCGCATGGACATCGATTATCCGCCGCACGGGCAGCTCCGCGACAAAATGTTCGATTGAATCGGCGAGGCGCCGGGCCCGTGAGGCATCGAGCATTTCGGTTGGGTCCACCGCGCGCGCAAGCGCGACACAGAAGGATTGTCGCTCGTCGAGAAAGCCCGCGTCGCGCAGGATCCGCGCGACGCGTCTATCCGCCTCGTCGTGTCCATCGAGAAGAATTTGCAGCAATTGAGAACGCTGATCGCCCGCAACATCGGCGAGGAGCAGCGAATGCGAAGAATAGGTCCCCGCGAATGTGGTGCTGATGGCGTCGGTATACTCCATCGCAAAATCAGTGATGGCGGCAATCGCGCGTTGCGCCGCCAGTGCCGGCATTGCAATGGTTAACGCAGACTCACGCAGCCAGCGCGACAACACTTTGTGCGCGCTGCGATAGGCATGTAACGTCGCTTCTAACGGGAACCGTTGCTCGGCGCGTCGGCGCGCGTGCTCGTGAACAAACTCGAAACGACCAAGTTCATTGCCACTGAGCAGGCGGACAATCTCGTCCAGATGCGCTTTGCTGTGCTGGGCGAGCTCTGGCAGGAGATCCGGATTCCTGGACTTGGAAAATTCGGGCACGTCGGCCAGCACGGCTTGGTGCAGTTGCACGGCAATAGCCGTCGCGTCGTTCGCTACTCGCTCAACCACGCCTGCCAGGGAGGGATTGGTCGCGGCGCGGCGCAAGGCATCGTTGAGCGCGTTGGCGTGGTATTCAGACATGAATCAGATTGTAGACTTTAAACAATCTCTAGGTCGTTTTAGGGGGCAGAATCCCCGATGAAGAGGCTAGCAACTGGTGATAGGCTCCATATCGCAATCCCAATTCACCACCAGAGGATCCAAACAAATGGCAAAATTTCTATTCGCGTATCACGGCGGTAGCGCACCCGTAACCAAGGAAGCCCAGGCCCAAGCCATGGCGGCCTGGGGCCAATGGTTCGGTTCAATGGGCAAGGCCGTCGTCAATGGCGGCAACCCGGTCGGCAAATCATGGACGGTTAAAGGTAGCGGCGCTGTCACTAAAGATGGCGGCGCAAATCCAGTCAGCGGCTACAGTCTGATTGAGGCCAAAGACCACGACGAGGCCGCTGCCCTGGCCAGGGGTTGCCCACTGCTGGCAAGCGGTGGCTCAGTCGAGGTCGCCGAAGTCATGGATATGTGAAGGCACTCAGGGCACTCAGGGCACTCAGGGACAGTTTACCGATTACACGCGCAGTCTTGCCGACTTCGGGCGCTCGCGCGGGGGCCCGTCCGGAAAATCAGTAAACTGTCCCCCGGTTTTCTCTTGTCAGCCGAGCAGATCCTTCATCACGCCCACCCAAAAATCGGTGCACAGCCCGAGCGAGGTCACATCGATGCGCTCGTTGTGGCCGTGAAAGCGTGACGCGAATTCGGGGAGCGAGACACTGCGATCGAGCAGGCCGGTGCCGTAACCCACCACACCCTTGTCGCGGAAGAAGCGGGCATCGGTCGCGCCAATCAACAATTCGGGCAGTAAATCCGCGCTTGGATAGGCAACTCTCACCTGCCGTAGCAGTGCATCCCACATTGGCGTATCGGTGGGTGAAACACTGGCCAGGTGATCGATCATCTCCACCAATTCAACCTGCTCGAATAAATCGCCTAACGCTTCGCGTAGATGCGCATTAACGTCTTCCGAGCTGGTGCCCGGCACGGTGCGGATATCGATGTCGAGTTCGACCAGATCAGGAATGACATTGATCTTACTGCCGGCGTGCGCCACGTTAGGCGAGAAAGTGGTGTGCGTGCAGGCGTGCGAATGCCTGGCTGCCGCCGGTGGCAGCTTCTCGCAGGCCTCCCACACCCGCGCTGGATCGAGCAGTGCAGCCTTGAGTTCGGGTGGCATGCTCGCCGCTTCGACCTGCGCGCGCCACACGTGATCGATATGCGCTCGCGGCCGATAGGCGGCCACGCGCCTGATCACCTCAGCCGCCTTGACCAGGGCATTGTCGGCACCAAAGGGCATGGAACCGTGGCCCGGCGTGCCCTTAATACGTAGCCGCCGCCAGGCGACACCCTTCTCGCCTACCGAGATCCCGATCTTGTGACCGTTCGGGCCATGCACCGACCAACCCCCCATCTCGGTCAGCACGTAATCGCACGCAATCGCGTCCCAGTGATGCTCCGCCATCCATTTTGCGCCGTGCACGCCAAGGGCTTCCTCGTCAGCAACGCCGAAATAGATGAGATCGCCTTTAGGACGGAAACCGCTGCGCGCCAGATGGCGCACGGCGACCGCCATTGAGGCGGTCATGTTGAGCATGTCGATCGCGCCGCGACCCCACACTTCGCCCGCAATCAAATCGCCGCCCAATGGATCTTCGCGCCAGCCGCTGGTATTGAAGGGCACCACGTCGGTATGCCCCATCAAACAAACCTTGGGCGCGTTCGGATCGCTGCCTTCAATGCGCGCGACAATCGACGTGCGATCGCCGTGCGGCGTAAATCGCGCCACCTCAAGACCAGCACCTTCGAGCACGCTCGCCAGCACATCGGCATTGCGACGCTCGCCGCCCGAATCGGGCGTACCGTCATTGACACAACCGTTGCGGATCAACTGCTGCAGCAGTTCAATGGTCTGGCCTTGCAAATGGGTATTCACGCGGGACTCCTAAAGGCTGAAGGTTTCGATGGCGAGTACGGATCGCGCAAGCGGAAGGCTAACCGCCTTTTCCCGTGGAATCGAGCGGCGCGGGATTTGCATCCGGGCGACTTCAGAATGAATCATGACGGTGCACTAGCAAAAGGCGAATGCGCTGAGTCGTCTGCACTTGGGACGTCGTGAATCTTCGACGCTTGACCCGCCAAACCCTTGTAGGATGAGCGCTCTGGGTACGGAAATGTGAAGCGCCATGGCTAAGTACGCAATCGCCGGATTGGGCGTGACTCCGCAAGGAACATTAACCGGCGCCAGTGCGGAGAAACTGGCCTGGGACGCCGTCGAGCTCGCGCTCGCGGATGCCGGGCTGGAGCGGCGTCAGGTCGATGGCTACATTTACCAGCCGGGGTTCGGTGAGGGGACGACCGGCATGGCCGCCAGTCGCGCGAGTCTGGGCGCCCACTCCACCCTCCAAATTAACGCCAGTGGTGCATCGGGCATTTTCGCGATTGCGACCGCGATCGGCTTGATCGAGACCGGCAGTGCCGAGTATGTCGTGTGTGTGCACGCGACCAATGCCCGCTCGCAGTCGCTCACGATTGGCGCCGGCGAAGAAAATGCGCATGCAATCTTTGGCCTATTCTCCCCTGGCGCCCAGTCCGCCCTGATGGCGCAAAGCTATTTTCACAAATACGGCACGACTTCCGCGGATTTAGCCGAGATCGCGGTGGCGCTGCGGGCGAACGCGGTCCCGCGCAGCGATGCGTGCATGTTCAAGCGCCCGATCACTGTCGATGCGCATCAGAACTCAAGGTACATCGTCAGACCCCTGCGCCTGCTCGATTACTGCCTGGTCACGGATGGCGCGATCGCGTTCATCGTGACCACCACCGAACGAGCGCGTGACTTGCGCACCACACCAGTGGAAGTGCTCGGCATGGGCACCTGTCACGAGGTTGGTCAGGGCTATACGCGGGGTGCCAACAGCGTGCTGGGACTGCCAGATTTTAACGTTGAGCCAGCCCGCACGCGGGCGTTTGCGCGGGCCGGTCTTGGCCTTGCCGATATCGACGTGTTCCAGTTCTACGACGCCTTCACGATTATCGTCGCGCTGCAACTTGAAGCCTATGGGCTCTGCGGTCCGGGCGAAGCGGCTGAGTGGGTACGTGCCGGTAATTTCCGCTGGAATTCCAAACGTCCCTGTAACACCTCCGGCACCCTTCATTCGTGGGCTTATGTACAAGGATTTACCCACCTTGCCGAGGGCATTCGTCAATTGCGCGGCGAAGGAGGTTCAACCCAAGTGCCCGACGCGCGGACTGCATTGGTGACCAACGTCGGGATCACCGGCGCTGGCCAAGCGCAGTCGGCGGTGATCATGGGCGTGACGTAAAGCCGGAGAAAACCCTTATGGCTGAAGCGCCAGTACAGAATATCCCGGCCCCGCCGCGGGTCGTCGCGGTTGAAGACCAGCCGTTCTGGGAGGCGATTGATGCTGGCTACTTGGCGCTGGCGCGCTGTGCCTGCGGCGCCTACTACGCGCGCTTGCAGGCCTGTCTGCAGTGCAGTGCAAGCGCACAGTCTTTGCACTGGGTTCCTGCCTCGGGCGAGGGATCGGTACGGACCTTTGTGATCTTCGACAAACCCTATCATCCCTATTTCGAGGGACGAGTCCCCTATGTCGTCGCAGTAGTGACTCTGAAGGAAGGTCCAGAAATTCTGACCAACGTGATAGATGCTGAGATGTCTGCGGTTGTAATCGGGATGCCGGTGCGCATCGTGATTGGCGAGCGTGGCGGGCAGAAAATTCATCAGGCCTCCGCGCGCGCAGGGTGACGTTACGGTGCTTCGGACATGGTTGCCATAGAGGTTTTAAGAATACTTTGCCACGGAGAAAACACAGAATATAAAGGCTTGTCGCTTGGCAATCAGACCAGCGCGGCCAAACCTTGCATAACGCCGTGTTCTCCGGGACATCCAAAATCCAGCCCATACGGAAAAGCGCGATGCACCCACCGTACTTGGTCACATCCTGATC
>JANOVQ010000239.1:0-3270 GCA_031417495.1 Pseudomonadota bacterium
GTCGGCTGCCGGTCATGCCGTAGGGATGCCCCACCGCAATCGCGCCGCCATTCACATTCAGGCGATCACTTGGAATGCCGAGTTTGTCGCGGCAGTAAATGACTTGCACGGCGAAGGCTTCGTTCAGTTCCCACAAGCCGACGTCCTGCATTTTGATGCCGGTCAACTTGAGCAGTTTGGGCACTGCGAACACTGGACCGATGCCCATTTCGTCGGGCTCACACCCAGCCACCGCGAAGCCGCGGAAGATGCCCATCGGGGTTAGACCTTTCTTGGCGGCGAGTTTGTCGCTCATGATCACTTGCACGCCAGCGCCATCCGAGAATTGACTGGCATTGCCAGCGGCCACACAGCCACCTTCCAGCGCCGGCTTGATGACGGAGACGCCCTCGTAAGTGGTATCCGGACGAATGCCTTCGTCTTCGCTGCTGGTCACTTCGCGCACGGATTCCTGGCCAGTGTTCTTATCGATGACCTTCATGCTGGTCGTGATCGGCACGATCTCGTCTTTGAACTTACCCGCCGCGCGCGCCTTGCCGGCTTTCACCTGACTCTCGGCGCCGTAACGATCCTGGACTTCACGCCCTATCTTGTAGCGCTGCGCGACGGTCTCTGCGGTTTGCAGCATCGACCAATAGACGGCCGGCTTGTTCGCCAGCAGCCATTCCTCTTCCAACATGTGCTTGTTCATTTCGTTCTGGACGCAGGAGATCGATTCCACACCGCCGGCGACATAGACTTCCGCCTCGCCAGTCATGATGCGCTGAGCGGCGAGCGCGACAGTCTGCAAACCAGACGAGCAAAAGCGGTTGACGGTCATGCCGGACACGGTGACCGGCATGCCGGCGCGCAGCGCGGCCTGACGGGCGATATCCGAACCGGTCGCGCCTTCGGGATTCGCACAGCCGAGAATCACGTCGTCGACTTCGCCGGCTTCAATGCCCGCGCGTTCGACGGCGGCTTTGATGACATGGCCTGCCATGGTCGCACCATGGGTGATATTGAGCGCGCCGCGCCAGCTTTTGCACAGCGGCGTGCGGGCGGTAGAGACGATTACGGCTTCGGTCATGGGCGTTTCCTCGAGGGGTGATTGAAAAAAAAAGCAAAGCCACTTTAGGGTATCTCTATAAATTTGATCAAGGCAGCGAATTTATAGAGGTGCCCTTTAGCCGAGCGTTGCATCCTCGTCACCTTGGGTCGGCACCAGCCAATGCCAGAGCCAAGTGGCGCAGAACGCGCCCAGCAACTGCGCCATCACGAAGCCGCTGACGTCGTTAAAGCGAATACCGGCAAAGGTATCGCTGGCGGCGCGCGCCAGGGTTACTGCTGGATTGGCGAAGGACGTGGAGGCGGTAAACCAGTAAGCGGCCGTGATGTAGGCGGCGACCAGGTAAGGGAGTCCTGGGAGGCGTTGTCTGAGGCAACCCCAAATTACGCTCAACAAGCCGAAGGTCGCCACAAATTCGCTCCACCACTGTGCGGGTCCGCTGCGGACATGCGTGGCGGCCAGGAAGAGGGGTGCTTGAAACATCAAATGCGCTGCGGCGACACCGGCGAAGGCGCCCAGAATCTGCACCAGCAGGTAAGGCATCACCTCGTGCCAGGGGTGTCGTCTGCGGCTGGCGAGCGCCAACGTGACCGCCGGATTGAAATGCGCGCCGGACACCGGACCGAAGATCACAATCAACACTGCCAGCATGCAGCCCGTGGCGAGACTGTTGGCGAGCAGGGCGAGCGCGACGTTTCCCTCCGCCAAGCGCTCGCCCATGATGCCAGAGCCGATCACCGTCGTGAGCAGCAAGCCCGTGCCCAGCCCCTCGGCCGCGAGGCGGCGCATCATAGGCGCCGCGACCGTGCTGTGCGAATCCGCCAGATTAAGCGCAAGCTTTAGTGGTCGGTGCGGCGACTTTGCTCTGCGGACCGCAACAGGTGGCCGCGCTTGGGCTTGCGGGCACGGTTTCAGCGGCCTTGCTCGCGGGCATGTTCGGTGTGCAACACGCGTCGCTGCCCGTGGCGGCCGCGGCAGTGTTCCGCTGATCGGCCCCGAAGACCGGTACTGAACCCAAGGTGTGAAAGGTTTCCCAGGCGATCCCGCTCGGATCGGTGACCCAGTACTTATCGGAGCGTGCGTAACAACAGGCGGTGTTCTCCTCGGTCACCAGATTGGCGTCGGCCGCCGCCAATTGCGCCTGCATGCCCGACAAGTCGCTCGCCGAGTCGACCTGGAAACCCAGGTGGTCGATTCCATTGCGCTGCTCGCCCTGGCGCGAAATCGCGAAATTGACCCGTGGATCCTCCAGCATCCACTTCGCGTAGTCGGGTTTTTCCACACTCGGCGCGTGGCCGAAAATAGTCGAGTAAAAGCGGATGCTTTGCGCAAGATCAGCGACCGCTACGTGGACATGAAAGCGTTTCATGAGAGGACTCCTTGAGTAGTAGGGGGACAACAGGCGCCATCGCGTGCGCAGCAGTTTTCAGTCAGAAAGCCTAACAAGGCGTTCATCTGCGCAAAATTTGCGGTGTAGAAGATGAAGCGCCCGGCCTGGCGCGAGGTGATTAATTCCGCGCGTGCGAGTTCCTTGAGATGGAACGAAAGGGTTGCCGGGGAAGTCTGCAATGCACACCCAATCTCACCCACCACCCGTCCGCTCGGACCGGCCTCGATCAACATTCGGAAGATCTTGAGGCGGGTGTCCTGGGCCAGGGCTGATAGAGCGATTAAGGCGTGTTTCGATTCCATGATTCGAGAATAGTCGAATTAATAACAGGTGGCCAGTGTCACTTTGTTGCCTGTGTGTAACTGCTGCCGGTATCCGTCGGTTCAAGGCGCGCAGCGACGTAGCAATCCAGGTCCCAGGGCGGACAAGTGCAGCGCCTGCCGCCGTACTTGGCCACCGCCTAAACCCCGTCATCCCGGAAAGTGCGAAGCACTAATAGACGTCATCCCGGAATTTGCAAAGCAAATATCCGGGGCGGGATCCATCCTTTCCATCAAGCGCCGATGGATCCCGGATCTTCGCGCGAGATGACGGAATCTGATGTCGGTATTCTTAATCCCCGTCCCCTTGTTCTTCAGCAGCGTGACCGAGATACTCCAGCCACCCTCGGTCGGAGTTGCTGCGCGATGCGAACGGACAAAGAAACTTCTCCGCCACCCCGCCAAAGACACCCTGCCGGCCTGCGCGCACTGTTCTTTACCGAACTGTGGGAGCGTTTCAGCTACTACGGCATGCGGGGTTTATTGATCCTCTACATGACGGCACCGCGCGC
>JANOVQ010000240.1:0-11349 GCA_031417495.1 Pseudomonadota bacterium
CACATACCTACAGCCATCTGTACGGACTGCCCACCACCGGGTTGCGCTTCTTCACGGTGTATGGACCCTGGGGCCGGCCAGATATGTCGCTCTTTCTATTCACGCGCAAGATTCTGGCGGGTGAGCCGATAGACGTTTTTAACTTCGGCAACCATCGACGTGATTTCACCTATGTGGACGATATTGTCGAGGGCGTGATCCGCTGCCTTGATCGCGTCGCGACAGCGTCTCCGGAATGGCAGGGCGATCATCCCGATCCGGGCACCAGTGCGGCACCCTACCGGTTGTACAACATTGGGAATAATTCGCCGGTGGAATTGATGGACTTCATTGGCACCCTCGAGCGCTGTCTTGGGATCGAAGCCAAAAAGAATTTTCTCCCGCTGCAGCTGGGTGACGTCCCGGATACCTATGCGGACGTCACCGCGCTCGTGAACGATGTGGGCTATCGACCAGCCACGCCACTCGCCACCGGCATCGCGAATTTTGTGACCTGGTATAAAGGGTATTACGGAATCTCATGAGTACACATCAGCGCCAGATCGCCGTGGTCGGCTTGGGTTATGTCGGGCTGCCGGTGGCGGTGGCCTTCGGTAAACAACAACGCACCATCGGCTTCGATATCAACGCTCGCCGCATTGCCGAACTCGAGGCCGGCCACGACAGCACGTTGGAAGTTGAGGAGAACGATCTCAAAGCTTCGAATATTCATTTCACTGCCGATCCCAGTGACCTCCGCCGCGCGGACTTTCACATTGTCGCCGTGCCCACCCCAATCGATAACGCGAAGCGTCCTGATATGACGCCGGTGCTTAGGGCGTCCGAAACCCTGGGCAAACAACTCAAGAAGGGCGACATCGTGGTGTATGAATCGACGGTGTACCCTGGGGCGACTGAAGAAGATTGCGTACCGGTGCTTGAGCGCATGTCTGGCTTGAAATGTGGCAGCGATTTCTTCGTGGGCTATTCGCCGGAGCGCATCAATCCAGGGGACAAAGAGCATACCTTCACCAAGATCACCAAGGTGGTGTCGGGTCAGACGCCGGAAATTTTGGAGATCGTCGCGCAGGTCTATGAAAGCGTAGTGGAGGCGGGTGTTCACCGCGCTGCCACGATCAAAGTGGCGGAAGCGGCCAAGGTGATCGAGAACACCCAGCGCGATCTGAACATCGCGTTGATGAATGAACTGGCGCTGATTTTTCAGCGGATGGGGATCGATACCCGTGATGTGCTGGCGGCAGCTGGGACTAAATGGAATTTTCTCAAGTTTGATCCGGGCTTGGTCGGCGGCCATTGCATTGGGGTTGATCCCTACTATCTGACACATAAAGCGCAGATCGCTGGCTATATTCCTGAAGTTATCCTGGCCGGGCGCAGCATCAACGACAACATGGGGCGCTATGTCGCGCAGCAGACAGTCAAGTTGATGATCCAGGCGAATCTGCCGGTCAACGGCGGGGTGGTCACGGTGCTCGGTTTTACCTTCAAAGAAGATGTGCCGGATCTGCGTAACACGCGCGTCATCGACATCATTCGCGAGCTGCAGGATTACGGGGTGGAAGTTCAAGTGCACGATCCCTGCGCGCACAGCGAGGAGGCGCATGAGGAATATGGCATTCGCCTGGTGGACGACAAGGACTTGAAGCCGGCCCAGGCCGTCGTGCTGGCCGTTCCTCATCAGCAATATCTGGCAGCAGGTTGGGCCGGCGTCACAAACCGATTAAATCATCAGGCCGGAGTTGTCATCGACGTCAAGGCCAAATTGGATCGCGGCACTCGCCCTGCCGCCATCGTGCACTGGAGGCTGTAGCCGCATGCGTGTGGTTATTATCGGGACTGGCTATGTGGGCTTGGTGTCCGGTGCGTGCTTTGCCGAGTTCGGCGCGGAAGTGACCTGCGTCGATGTAGACGCGGATAAGGTTGCGCGCCTGCGCGCCAATCAGATCCCGATTTATGAGCCCGGATTGGATGCCCTGGTCGCCAAGAATGTGCGGGACAAGCGCTTGAGCTTTACGACCGATTTGTCGGAAGTGGCAGGGGCGGCTGATCTCGTTTTCATTGCGGTCGGCACCCCGAGCCGGCGCGGCGACGGCTTTGCAGATCTATCCTATGTGTACGAGGCCGCGCGCCAGCTGGCCGTCGAATTACGCGGCTACACCGTGATCGTGGATAAGTCCACGGTGCCGGTCGGGACTGCCCGCAATGTCGCGCGAATCATTCGTGAGAACAACCCGCACGCGGATTTCGACGTGGCCTCAAACCCGGAATTTCTGCGCGAAGGCGCGGCGATCTCCGACTTCATGCGCCCTGACCGAGTGGTGCTCGGCGTGGAAAGTGCCCGCGCTGAGAAGTTATTGCGCGAACTCTATCGACCCTTGAATCTCATCGAAACACCGATTGTGGTGACCGGGCTTGAGAGTGCTGAATTGATCAAGTATGCCGCGAATGCGTTTCTCGCCACCAAGATCAGTTTTATCAATGAAATCTCGACCCTTTGCGAGGCGGTGGGCGCCGACGTGCATGCCGTGGCCAAGGGCATGGGCATGGATAAACGCATTGGCAGCAAGTTTCTGCATGCCGGGCCGGGTTACGGCGGCTCGTGCTTTCCTAAGGATACTCAAGCGCTGGTGCGGATCGCGCAGGAGCATGGGGTTTCCAGTCGCATTGTCGAAGCGGTGATTGAAGTTAACGCCGCCCAGAAGGCCCGCATGATCAAGAAGATTCGCGAGGCGCTCGGCGGCAACGAAGCGGGCAAGACCATTGGCGTGCTCGGTTTGACCTTTAAACCCGAAACGGACGATATGCGGGATGCGCCCGCCATTTCGATTCTGCCGCCGCTGCTAGAGAAAGGTGCGACGATCAAGGCGCATGATCCGCAGGGGGTGCACGAAGCACGGACCCTGCTACCCAGTTCAGTGCAGTACTGCTCAGATCCCTACCAGGTTTTTGTGGATGCCGATGCCGTGGTGTTGATGACTGAGTGGAATCTCTATCGCGGGATGGATCTGGAACGCGCTGGACAGCAGATGCGCTCCCGTGTGCTGGTTGACCTGCGCAATGTCTACGAACGAGAGTCGCTTGAAAGCAAGGGATTTAAATATTCCTGCGTTGGTCGTTGAGCAACCCGCCAGTCATTTGATTTAACGCCGCGCGCAGACAGGCCGCGTGCATTGGGCGGACAGCGCACTAGAATGGACGCACGAAGACGTCGTTAACATTCGGGTGCTGCGTGAGTCGGCCTACGCTTCTCTTCCTCGTCACTGAAGACTGGTATTTCTGGTCGCACCGCCTCGATCTCGCGCGGGCCGCGCTGGCGGCCGGATTCGAGGTCACGTTAGCGGCACGCTTTGCCGCGCACCAGCAGCGCATCGAGGCCCAGGGCATCCAATGCATTCCACTGCCGTTCGTGCGCACGATGCGCAATCCGTTCGCCGATCTCAAGTCGATGTGGCTGCTCGCGCGCGTGATCAAACGGCTATCGCCTGCCGTGGTCCACACGGTAGCGCTAAAGCCGATTTTACTGAGCGCTGCCGCCATTGTGTCCAGTCCTAACGTGAGGTTCTGTCACGCGGTCACAGGTCTCGGTTCTCTTTTTATTTCGCACAACCTTTCCGCGCGCTGCGTGCGTGCGCTGCTGAGACCAGTTTTCAAGTGGCTGTTCGCGCGCCCGAACTGCTGGCTGATTGCGCAGAATGTCGACGATCTTTCGCTGTTGGTGTCACGCGGCATGGTCGATCCGCAGTGCGCAGTCTTAATTCGTGGCGCGGGCGTCGATGTGCGGCGATTCGCTGTACGACCCTTGCCGCAGGAGGATTCTCCGCTGGTCGTGCTGCCGGCGAGGATGTTGCGTGACAAAGGCGTTGGCGAGTTCGTCGCTGCCGCGCGCCTGTTACGCCGACGCGGAGTAAAAGCCCGTTGCGTGCTAGTGGGCGGACTTGACCCGAGCAATGCGAGCGCACTGTCCGCAGCAGAAATGGCTGATCTGTGTCGGGATGGAGCGACCGAATGGTGGGGGCCACAGGACGATATGCCCGCCGTGCTCGCGCAGGCAACCTTGGTCTGCTTGCCATCGTATCGCGAAGGATTCCCGAAAGTTCTGCTCGAAGCGGCCGCTTGTGGCCGACCGCTGATTGCGACTGATGTGCCGGGTTGTCGCGAGATTTGTCGCTCCGATGAAACCGGACTCTTGGTTCCGCCACACGACATCGTCGCGCTGGCCGACGCTATCGCGAGCTTGCTTGCGGATCGTCCGCGTTGCCTGCGGATGGCGGCCGCCGCGCGTGATCTGGTGATGCGGAATTTCTCTGCAGAGATCATTAATCGCGAGACCCTCGCCTTCTACAAAAGACTGCTTGCGCCACCCCCCCCAATCATTGCGGTAACGGAATAACGCGATGCGTATTGCGGTCACGGGTGCGAATGGCTTCATCGGGCGCGATCTGTGTGCGCGTTTGGCGCGCGAGGGGCATGCGATTACTGCGCTGGTTCGGGGTGCCGCGCCCGAGCTCGCGCGTTTCGGTCGGGTCGCGTATCTGGAACACCTGGCAGATCGCAATGCCTTGGTCAGTGCATTGCACGGCGCCGATGCGGTGGTGCATCTGGCCGGGCGTGCGCATCGTGGCGAGGCCGCGGATGCCGCGACGCGTGCCGATTTTTGGCGGACCAATGTGGAGGGGACTCGTCATCTATTAGAAGTTTCGGCGCTCGGCGAGATCGAGCATCTAATCTTCATGAGTTCGAGCAAGGTGTACGGTGAACGTTCGCCGCGAGACACTGCGGGCGCGTTGCAGCGCTTCACGAGTGTGACAACCGCAAGTCCGCACGGCCCTTACGGGGAATCGAAGCAGGCGGCTGAGCAGTTGTTACTGGCGGGCTGCCCGCCACAAAAAATCCACTTAACCATCCTGCGTCCACCATTGGTCTACGGCCCTGGGGTGGGCGGAAATTTACACAGTTTATTGGGCGCCATTCAGCGCGGACTGCCGCTGCCGTTGGCGGCCATCGACAATCGACGAAGCCTCGTGCATCGCGCAAACTTGAACGATGCAATTACGCGCGCGCTGCACAGCCCAAGCGTCGAACCGCGGATCTACCCCTTGGCGGATTTGGAAGTGTCGACTCCCGCGTTGATTCGCCTGATGGCGAGCGGGCTCGCGTGTCCGGCGCGGCTTTTCCATTTACCGCTGGGCGGCTTGAAACTGTTCGGGCATTTAAGCGGAAGGGCGGCGGCAATCTCCCGTCTCACCGATTCATTCGTACTGGACAGTGAGGAGATCGCGCGTGATTTGAAGTGGCGCCCGGCGTTTGATCCGGTCTCCGCCTGGGCTGAAATCGGGCAGCAGTTCAAGGCAGCACATCGCTGATGGCGAATTTTTGTGTGCTTGGCCTGGTGTTGTGCGCGGTGAGTTTTCTCATCACCCGCACCTTGACTGGCAAGGTGCGGGGCTGGGCGTTGTCGCGCGCCGTGCTGGATGTGCCCAATGCACGAAGTCTGCATGTGGTCCCCACTCCGCGCGGCGGCGGTCTCGCCATTGTCATTGTCGTGCTGGCATTTGAGGCGCTACTTCTGCTGCGCGGTGGCGCGATGCCCTGGGGCTGGGCCGGATGGGCCGCAACCCTCGGTTTGGCGTTGATCGGATTGGCTGATGATTTGTATTCGTGGTCAGCCAGGTGGCGCTTCATCTTGCAATTATCGGTCTGTGCGGCGTGGGCCATGTGGACTCTCGGCCTCCCCGGTAATTGGCTGGGGGCGGCTTTCAGCATGGCGCTGATCATGCTGATGGTGTGGGTTGTGAATCTCTACAACTTCATGGATGGCAGCGACGGCTTGGCGGCCACTCAGGCGCTCGGCGCGAGTGCGATAGGCGGGGTGCTCGCGTTGGGGTTGGGACTCAACGACCTCGCCATGCCCGCGCTGATCGTGGCCGGCAGCAGTGCCGGGTTTCTGTGCTGGAATTGGTCTCCGGCGAAGATTTTTCTCGGCGATGTGGGAAGCTATTTTCTGGGTGGACAGTTTGCGATCCTGAGTGTGACGACTGCCCGCGAAGCGCAGTTGCCGTGGCTATGGCCAATCCTGCTCGCGCCGTTCGTGGTGGATGCCACTCTGACCTTAGGCCGGCGCATCGTCCAAGGCGAGCGTTGGCACACGGCGCATCGCAGTCACGCCTATCAACTATTGGTGCAAACAGGGTGGTCACATGCGCAGCTCGCGCTGGGGCTGGCGAAGATTTTGCTGCTGGTTTGTCTGCCGTTAGCGGTGACTTCGAGTTGGCAACCTTCACTCGCGCGCTACTGCGTGCTGCTCGCGTACGTCTTCCTTGCTACCATATGGTTTCGAATCGTCTTTTGCACTCCTGAGCGTCCAGCATGATTGGTTCTCGCAACGTCGTGATCGCGCATGATCTGGGCATGGTGGTGCTGGCCTGGGGCATTGCGCTCGTCGCGCGCTTTAATTTTGAAATCCCACCGTTGCAGTTCTTGGCCAGTGGATTGAAAGCATTGCCAGTGGTCTTGCTCGTGCAGGGGGCGCTGCTGTGGAAATTTGGCCTTTATCGCGGCTTATGGCGCTTCGCCAGTCTGCAGGACCTGTGGAACATTATTCGCAGCGCAGTGCTGGGCGCTGTGTTCATCACCATTGTGTTGTTCTTCGTGAATCGCCTGACGGATATTCCACGCTCAATTCTCATTCTCTATCCGGTTTTCTTGCTGCTCCTGCTTGGCGCGCCACGCCTGTTCTACCGCGTCGTGAAGGATCGCACCTTGAGCCTGCGCCAGATCGGTACCGGCTCGCGGGTAATCATCGTCGGTGCCGGCGAAGGGGGAGAAGCGCTGGTGCGCGACATGCTGCGCGACGCGGACTACGCGCCAGTCGGGTTAGTCGATGATCGTCGTGCGTTAGCGCGGCGGCGTATTCATGGCGTGCCGGTGCTCGGGTTAATCGAGAATCTGCCGGCCATGGTGGAACGTTATCGCGTGGATCTGGTCGTGATCGCGATTCCGTCGGCGAACAATCTGGAGATGCAGCGCATCGTCGAAATCTGCGAGCGCGCAGGCTGTCCGTTTCGAACCTTGCCGCGTTTACAGGATATTGTGTCGGGGAATCTGGGGCTCCGCGAAATTCGCCAGGTTGCCATCGATGATCTTCTCGGCCGCTCAAAAGTGGAGCTCGATTGGCCAACGGTTCAAACCAATCTGGGCGGCAAGACGGTTCTCGTCACCGGTGGTGGCGGATCGATCGGTGCTGAGCTATGCCGGCAGGTAGCACGCCTGGGGGTGAGCCGGTTAATCGTGCTTGAGCAGAGCGAACACAGTTTGTACCTCTTGGAACGCGAGCTTCACGCGGTTCATCCGCATTTGAAATTCAGCTTTGTGCTGGGCGATATCTGCGACAAGGCGGCCGTTGAGCATGTGTTCGCGCGCGAACAGCCCCAAATCGTGTTCCATGCCGCGGCTTACAAGCACGTGCCCATCGTGGAACAACAGGTTCGCGAAGGTACCAGGAATAACGTGCTCGGTACGCGCGTGATTGCCGAGGCCGCACAACGCCACGCGGCCGAGAGTGTGGTGCTTATATCGACTGATAAAGCGGTGCGGCCGAGCAGCATCATGGGCGCCACCAAACGGGTGGCGGAGCTGGTCTGCGAGGTCGCGAATCAGCGCTCACGCACGCGGTTTATCACCGTGAGGTTTGGCAATGTGTTGGGCTCGGCGGGCAGCGTGGTGCCGCTATTCCAGGAGCAGATAAGCCACGGCGGTCCGGTCACGGTCACGCACGCCGAAGCGACGCGTTATTTCATGACCATCCCCGAGGCGTCCCAACTCATTCTGCAGGCGGCGGCGTTGGGCAAGGGCGGCGAAATTTTTGTGCTGGAGATGGGCCAGCCCGTCAACATCAGTTACCTGGCCGAGCAGATGATTCGTCTGTCAGGGCATGAGCCGGGGCAGGATATTCGTATCGTGTACACGGGACTGCGCGCAGGCGAAAAGCTGCAGGAAGAGCTGTTTCACGGTGATGAGGCGTTGGTTCCGACGAGTCACGAAAAGCTCTTGCTGGCCGTGCATGCGCCAGTGGAGGCGGCCTCTATCGACCACCTTCTCGCGCAACTGGAAGAAGCTTGCGAACGCTTCGACAGCAATGAACAGATTGCGCAGCTTTTGCGCACGGCAGTGCCTGGGTTTGTCAGCCCGCAAACAGTGTCGACCACGAGTAAGCCGGTACTTGCGTTCAAAAGAGGTTATTCATGAATTCACGCGTGCGTAAGGCCGTTTTCCCGGTTGCGGGAATGGGCACGAGGTTTCTACCGGCGACCAAGGCAAATCCGAAGGAGATGTTGCCGATTGTGGATAAGCCGTTGATTCAGTATGCCGCCGAAGAAGCCGTCGAAGCGGGTATTGAAGAGCTTATCTTCGTAACGGGACGCACCAAGCGCTCAATTCCAGATCACTTTGATAAGGCCTATGAGTTAGAAGCTGAGCTTGAGAAAGGTCACAAAACTGCCCTGCTCGACATCGTGCGCAATATTCTGCCGTCCTACGTGTCGTGCATCTATATCCGGCAGGCGGAACCCCTGGGGCTCGGCCACGCGGTGTTGTGCGCGAAGCCAGCGGTCGGTAACGAGCCGTTCGCGGTCATTCTGGCGGACGACTTGATCGATGGTGGGGGGCGGGGTTGTCTCAAACAAATGGTGGAGGTGTTTTCACACTACAACACGGGGGTGATCGCGGTGCAGACGGTCCCGCCTGAGGACACCGACAAATATGGGATTGTTGAAGTAAAACCAGTCGATGGCCGCGTGTCGAAAATCCAGACCATTGTCGAAAAACCCAAACCCGCCGTGGCGCCGTCGAATCTTGCGGTGGTCGGTCGCTATATCCTGCCGGCAGACATCATGACCATCTTGGAGCGCACCGAGCGCGGCGCAGGTGGGGAAATTCAACTCACGGATGGAATTGCGAAACTGTTGGAGCGGCAGCAGGTGCTGGCCTATGAGTTCGAGGGGCGCCGCTACGATTGCGGGTCCAAGCTCGGGTACTTGGAGGCCACGCTGGACTACGCGCTGAAACATCCCGAACTCGCGCAGGATTTCGCGCGCCTCCTGGTCGAAAAGGCCACCACCTTGCGCTGAGCGAGTCGGTGACGCAGAACCCGCCCGATCCTTAGCAGCAGGCGCTACGCAAATTTGCTGAGAAAGCCGCGCTTTTTAGACAGCTCGGCCCGCAGGTAGACGAGCGCCCGTTGCGAATGCTCGTCCTCAGGAATGCCTGCCGCGGATATCAACTCCTCCAGCTCCAGGACCTCGTCGTGTAGTTCATCCCGCTCGCCGAAGCTTCCGAGTAATGGAAAAAAAGTCTCTAACTGCTTGAGTTCTTGAACTAAATCGTTCCAACCTTCAGAAGTAGTCTTAGGTGTCATCGGTAACAACTCCTCTTGTGACGATTCACTATCAGTTATGCGATCAACTTTAATCAGACTATCATTATGATCTCATATCAAACTGATCTTTATGATCTTAATTATATGTTCTTAAGATTTAACTTCAACTAGGAAATCTCACTCAGTGTCAGATCCCAAACGACCTCGGTTCCGCGGTCTCAGGCGTGAGTAGCACCATCCCGCACGCGCTGGTCATCCCGGACAGCGCCTTGTCGATTCTCTCGCAGGCCGAGGTGAACGCCCTTTGCATGACGCGCACGGGCAAGATCTTTGAGCTCTTCCGGCGCTGTGCGTTGGCTGTGATGAGTAGCGGAGGGGAATCAGATGACGCCCGCGCGTTGCTCGATGCCTATGCGGATTTCGAGGTGGAATTCGAACAAGTGGATCGAGGGATCCGACTGCATCTGCGTAACGCCCCCGCCCGTGCGTTTGTCGATGGGGCGATGATTCGCGGGATCCAGCAGCATCTGTTTGCCGTACTGCGCGATCTGTCCTACCTCGCGCGCGAAATTGAGCAACGCCAGCGCTTTGATCTCAGCGCACCCTCTGGCATTACCGATTCAGTTTTCCACCTGTTGCGACAGGCGGGTCTTTTTCGCAGCTCACCGGTGCGAGGGGTTGCGGTGTGTTGGGGCGGTCATTCGATCGGTCGCGTCGAGTACGATTACTGCAAAGAGGTCGGTTATCACCTCGGGTTGCGCTCTCTTGATATCTGCACAGGGTGCGGACCCGGCGCGATGAAGGGCCCCATGAAGGGCGCAACCATTGCGCACGCCAAGCAACGGGTCACTGATGGACGTTATATCGGGATTACCGAGCCGGGAATCATTGCCGCCGAAGCGCCGAATCCGATAGTGAACGATCTGGTGATCATGCCGGACATCGAGAAACGCCTCGAAGCTTTCACGCGCCTCGGGCATGGGATCCTTATTTTCCCGGGTGGCGTCGGGACCGCCGAAGAACTTCTCTATTTGCTTGGGGTATTGGCACATCCTGACAATGCAGATATTCCCTTTCCGGTGATTCTCACCGGCCCGGCTTCCAGTGCCGACTACTTTCGATTGATTGACCGCTTTATCGCGAGCGTACTCGGGGCGGAATTTACCAAGCGCTATGAGATTGTCGTGGGCGATCCAGCGCGCGCGGCGGCCAGCATGAAAAAGGCCACCGACGACGTACTCAGGTTTCGTGACCAGAACGACGACGCAGGCTATTTCAATTGGCTGTTACGTATTGATCACGCCTTCCAGGTCCCGTTCGAGGCGACGCATGCGCAAATGTCTGCCCTCGAGCTCAACCGTGGACTGCCCGCCCACGAACTCGCCTGCAACCTGCGACAGGCATTCTCCGGACTCGTCAGCGGGAATGTAAAAGAGGAGGGAATTCGAGCGGTCGAGACCCATGGTCCGTTTCGTCTGCGCGCCGAGCCCTTTATCATGCACGAGCTGGATTTATTGCTGCGCGCTTTTGTCGCGCAGGGCCGGATGCGGCTGGCGGGGCAGACGTATGTTCCCTGCTATGAACTCGCAACCTGAAGCGGCTGTGAGTTCTTAATAGCCGGTCAGTTCTACATAGCCTACGCCACGCAGCGGACGCCCATTGCGCGCGCCCTTGACGCTCACGTTACCTTCCCAGTAGCGAAACGGTGCAGTCCATTCTTGGGCCGCAACGAGTGGTTTGATGTGGAGTGAAAGTGCCAGTTTCGGGAGGTCGATCTGCCAAGCCGCCGGATACACCGCCGCGGTTTCCTGGCTGCGCCAGTGCTCGCCAATTCGGACCGAGAAGTCGGCCGCTGACAAGCGCGTTATGCCGCCATCCGCTTGAACCCAAGAACCGGCACTGAACGACGTCCAGGTCCCGTCGTGCTTACGTAGCAGGTAGAGCGTGAGCTCAGTGCCGTCAGACAACTGCAAACC
>JANOVQ010000241.1:0-3879 GCA_031417495.1 Pseudomonadota bacterium
GACCTACACGCCGAGTCCGCGGCCCGTTTCTGCGTTACGGGTGAGATCGGTTTCTGCGACCACATACACGCCCGAATTCGAAGCGCGCGGCGTCGCGCTGAAGTCTTCGAATTCGGCGCTGTTATGCCAGCCGCCTAAGGCCAATTTGTAGTAATGATCGTCGCCTGCGCTGTGGAGGCCGGCTTCGCCGATGACGTACACCCCATCACCGTCATCGAACTGCACCTGCGTGCCATAAGGATCGTTGGGATCGCCAGGCACGCCGTCATAAACCGCCGCCATCAAGTAGCTGTGCCGGGTGGTCGTCCATTTCACGCGCGTTCCGAGTGAAGTTACTGAGAAAATAGAGGGGCCGGTTTGCGAAGTGTCTGGTCCGATTCCGAAAGAACTGTTGAGAAAGAGCCCGCCGAACTCAGACACGTAAAAATCGGCGTTCAGATCGTGCAGGCCGGCCAGCAGCGAGACGCGCCCATCCCACAACCGATGCTCGTACCACGCCTCATACAGCTTGAACGTATCGTTAGTCTCCACGTTGCTGGAGACCTGCAGATCGCCGGCGCGCGTACTGGGATCGCCGCCGATGTTGCCCAGGAAATAGATGTTGAAAGTGCCGTTCTGCCACCACCCGGCCGTCGCCGTGTCCAGGCTCAGAATCAAGTCCAGATTGGAAGGCGCTTCGAATCCTTCGTCCAGGCCGCCGTCGACCACGCCTAACACGTCGACGGAAATTACGGCCTCAAGGTCGAGGCCGCGTGCGGACCACGCGTCGCGGGCGCCGCCCCAACCGCCTAACAGATAAGGGGACTCCCCCCCTGCCGCCTGCGCAGATGGGGCGCCCGCGAGCAAGGTGCTGCACAAGGCCAGCGTGGATATCTGGCGGCCAAGCCTTAAGCGAGAAAACCGGATGTTAGAGCACACCGAAGTTCCTAAAAGCTCGCGGTTCTAGAATTCTTCCCACGCTTCGTCACCGGCGGCGGCGGGCAGGGCACTGAAAGCGGTAACTGCCGGCGGCTTTGGCTTGGTCCACGGCCGCGCACTGCTGCGGCGTTCGGGGGCTGCGGCGAGGTAGCTGGCAGTGCTGCCTCCGACTTGAAAGAATGCCATCAAGCGGGTCAAGGTTTGCGCCTGAGAATCCATGGATTCGCTGGCCGCCGCCGCCTCTTCGACCAACGCCGCGTTTTGCTGGGTGGTTTCATCCATGCTCGTCACGGCCCGATTGAGGCCTTCGATGCCGCTCGACTGCTCTTCGGAGGCGGCCGCAATTTCCGCGATGATGTCGCTCACTTTCTTCACCGAACCCACAATCGTCTGCAGGGTTGCGCCCGATTCATTCACGAGTCTGGTGCCTTCATCCACGCGGCTCACGCTGTCGTTGATCAGCGTTTTAATTTCCTTCGCTGCGCCTGCGCTGCGTTGGGCGAGGTTGCGCACTTCGGCCGCCACCACCGCGAAACCGCGACCCTGTTCACCGGCGCGCGCCGCTTCGACGGCCGCATTGAGGGCCAATAGATTGGTTTGAAAGGCGATGCCATCGATCACCGAAATGATGTCGGCAATTTTGCGACTCGCCGAATTGATCTCGACCATCGCGGAGATCGCGCTCGACACCACGCTGCCGCCTTTTTCGGCCTCGCTGCGTGCGGTGGCCGCAAGTTGATTAGCCTGGCGGGCGTTCTGGGTGTTCTGTTTGACGGTTTCCGTGATATTGCGCAGCGAGCTTGAGGTTTCTTCGAGGGCGGTGGCCTGCTCGGTGGTGCGCTGATTCAAATCCTGGTTGCCTTTGGAAATTTCCCCAGAAGCAGTGCCGATGGAGCCGGCGGCATCGCGGATTTGCTCGACCATGTCGAGCAAATTGGAAGTCGAATTATTCACGGCATCACGCAAGCGCGCGAACTTGCCGCGATAGGTACCGTCCATGCGTTTGGTGAGATCGCCCTCCGCGATCTTGGTCATGACTTCCGTCGTTTCCAGTACCGGACCCACAATCGCATCCAGCATCTGGTTCACGCCTTCACCCATGGTTCGCATGAAGCCGCTCATCTTCTGCACTTCAAGCCGGCGATCGAGATTGCCCTCAATGGCGGCAGCCAAGACGCCCTGAATCTGCGCGGCGGTGTTGTGCTGATCGGTGAGGTCTTCCCATTCGAACACGGTCCCCAGCCGCTCGCCCGCAAGATTCAACACAGGTGTCGCATGGATGTTGAAGCGACGCTCGCCGAGCGAATATTCGTCATGGCGGCTGGCTCGCAACTGGTTAAAGGTCGCCAACATGGCACTACCCTCGCGGTAGAGCGTGGCGACATTGCTGCCGACCAGGGACCCGGGCCGCATATTGGGTAAGTCCCGTGCCAGCGCGTGGCCATGCAGCTGAAAGAGTTGTTGCGCGGTATCGTTCACATAAATGATTTGATGTCCCGCATCGGCGAGCACAATGTTTGTCGTGGTGACGTTAAGTGCCTGCTGGACGCGGAATGCGCCGTCGGCCTTTTCCTGCTCGCTTCTTTGCTTCTCTTCGAGATCATCGAGCACCCCGTTGAACGCAGCTTGAATCTCTGCAAACTCAGCGGTGAAGCCAGCGAGGCGCTCCAAGTTACCGTCGTGGCTACGCAGGCGATTAATGGCAAGGTGCAACTGACGGAGCGGCGAAATCACAGTTTTGATGGACCAAATTGAGAAGCCAACGCAGATAAAGCCGACCGCGCTGATAATTGCGACGAGTGTGCTGAGTCCGCCTGCCGCGAGGGCTTTGGCATTTTTTTGCGAACGCTCTGCATGTTTTTCGATGAGATCGGAGAGCGCGGCCATCTCGTCTTCGAGCGCACCGAAGGTTGCCGAAAATTTCGCTAAATGGGTTGCAGCCTGCGCGTTATTTGTGAAACTGAGATCAACCATCTTTGCCGCCAGGTGACCGTAGGCGGTGACCGTGGGCGTGATGTTGTCGAGCGCCGCTTTGATCTCTGCAGGGAGCGGGAGCGCCGCGGAATCTTTCAGATTGGCCTGAAAAGTCGCGAAATGCTCCACTTGCCCAGCTTTAATGGCTGCGGCTTCTTCGGACTTGCCGGTAACCCCGGCATATAACGCGGCCAAGACATCTGCGCGCAACGCATCGTGCACCATGTCTGCTTCAAGATGATTGCGCATCACGCGCAGTTTTATATTGATGTCCGCCAACGCTTCTGCCTGCCGGTTTTGGCCGATATAACCGCTTAGCCCCACCGTGAGCATGCCGCATATGCTTAAGACCGCGAAAAAGATCAGCCGATTTTTGACGCCAAAAGTCATGACAAACCCTCGTTGCGAATGGCTGGAGACGAAATACCCTTGGGTTGTCGGCAAGTAGGCAGAGGACTTGAGGCTTGAGCGCGGGCGTAAGCGCCGCTAATGCAGGGCGCCGGGCGCAGATCCCGTTTGCTCAGGGTTTGAACAGCTCGATCGCGAGGTGCACACGGGCCTCTGGGGTGTCGGGCAATGCTGCGACCTTATCGATTGCATCGAGCCGGGACTTGAGCCCGCTACGATTCGCAATCTGAATGCCGAGGCCCGGTCGCGCATTGAGCTCAAGTAAGAGCGGTCCGTAGGTGCGATCGAGCACGATATCGACCCCGAGGTAACCGAGTCCGGTGAGTTCAAAGCAGCGCGCACCGAGCTCCAGCAGTTGTGGCCAATTCGGAATCTGCAAGCCGGCGAGAGGTACCCCGTAATCCGGGTGTTCGGTGACTGCCCGGTTATGCCACACGCCATCGGTGGTCATGCCGGTTGAAATTTCAACACCCACTCCCACCGCCCCCTGATGCAGATTGGCCTTGCCGTCCGATTGACGGGTGGGCAGGCGGACCATCGCCTCGTCCAGGGCGGTACCGCGATCGAGAACCGCGACCA
>JANOVQ010000242.1:0-3423 GCA_031417495.1 Pseudomonadota bacterium
CCGCGCGGTACAGCTCCTTGGACCCGCACCGACAGTGCTTGGCGCGACCTCGCTGCAGACTTTCTTCGGCCTTGTCCGGAACGACGACTTGCGCATCGGCATGAATTTAAGCGTGTGGCTCGCCGACGGCGAGGTGGTGCACGGTGTGGTCCTGCCGCCAGCGGCGCTGGTCTGGCACAACGGCGCGCAATGGGTTTTCAGCGAGGCCGCGGCGGGCGTGTTTGTGCGCCAGCGCATCGATGAAACGATCCCCCACGCGCGCGGTGTGCTCGTGCCAGAGGGGATCAAGCCTGGCGTAGCCGTGGTCATTCGCGGCGCGCAAACCCTGCTTGCCGAAGAATTCCGGCAGCAGATTCCGGCGGAAGATGACGACTGACGTGCGTGCCGCGCGGGATCGACGGTCGCGATGCTAAGCGCGCTGGTCGGAGTCGCGATCGCGCGCCGGGGGGTGGTGTTAACTGCCGCGGTCGCCTTGGTGGCTTACGGTGTTTTTAAGCTCCAACATACTGGCCTCGACATCTTCCCCGAATTTGCGCCCCAGCTGGTGGTCGTGCAAACCGAAGCGCCGGGACTGACCACCGAACAGGTCGAAGTGCTGGTCACCCAGCCGTTGGAGGGTGCGCTTGGTGGCTTACTAGGTCTCGATCACCTGCGCTCGGAATCGATCGCAGGGCTTTCGGTCCTGACCTTGGTGTTCGACGAACACAGCGACACCTTGCGCAATCGCAATCAGGTGAGTGAGCGTCTCGCCAGCGCCGCTGGCCTGCTCCCGGCGAGTGTCCGGGCGCCGGTGATCGCGCCACTCGCGTCCTCCTCCGCCACCGTGCGCACCTTGGGTCTGGTCGCGGACGACGATGATCTGCTGCGGCTGCGCGACTTAACTGAGCGCGTCATGCTGCCGCGTCTGCTGGGGGTGACGGGCGTCGCCGACGTCAATATCTTCGGTGGAGAATCCCGCGCACTCGTGATCGAGCCGCGCCTTGACGCACTCGCCCGCCACGCGCTCGACCTCACCGATGTAGTGGCTGCAGCGCGGGCCGCGACGGCGAATCTCGCGCTCGGCGTGCTCGAAAATGCGAACCAACAGCTCGCCATTACCGGCAATCCTGGTGATCTGACGCCGGGACGGCTCGGCGCTGCCAAAGTCCATTTCGATGGCCTTAGAAGTACCGTGCTTAGCGATGTCGCAGACGTCCATTGGGGCGCGCTGCCACGGGTGAGCGCCGCGCAAATCATGGGCCGTCCGGCCGTGGTCATGATGGTGATCGGCCAGCTTGGTGCGAATACGTTAACGGTCTCAAACAAGCTGGACGAGGCGCTGGCTGATCTGGCGCCCATCCTTGCCCAACAGCACGTCAAATTGCATGCGCAGCTATTCGTGCCGGCTGCTTATGTCGTGACTGCGATCAGTGACATCTCCTGGCACTTGGTGCTGGGGGGCGGTCTGGTTCTCCTGGTCTTGCTGCTTGGCTTGTATAATCTGCGGACTGCGCTGATCTCGGCACTCGCCATTCCGCTGTCCCTGCTGAGTGCTGTCATCGTGTTGATCGAATGCGGCGTCAACCTCAATGTGTTGGTGATCGGCGGGCTTGCCATCGCGCTCGGCGAGGTGGTCGATGATGCAATCATTGATACGGAGAATATTTTTCGGCGGCTGCGCACGGCCGCGCCCGACGCGGATCTGGCGGCAGTCGCGCTCGCGGCCTCGCTCGAGGTGCGCGGCTCGGTGGTCTACGCCACCTTTATCGTGGCCCTGGTGTTCGTGCCGTTGTTAACGTTGGGTGGGGTAAGCGGACGACTGTTCGCGCCGCTCGGGCTCGCCTACATTCTCGCCGTGATGGCGTCGCTGGTCGTCGCCATTACCGTCACACCAGCCCTCTGCGTGAGTCTGCTTGGCAACGCCCGTCGCGCGCCTGCCGAAGCACCGATATTTCGCGGTTTAAATCCGCTGTATACGGCCGCAGTTAGCGCCCTCGCCCGGCGTCCCGCCCTTACGCTCGGGATTAGCGTGGCGTGTCTGTTGTTCGTCGCCATCACGATTCCCCGTTTCGGCGCGCGCTTCCTGCCGGACTTGCGTGAGGGGCATTTGATCGTGCACACCACCGGGTTACCCGGGACCAGCTTAGAGGAATCGATCCGCATGGGGCGCCAACTGACCAAGTCCTTCCTGGCCATTGAGGGCGTGCGTTCAGTCTCGCAATGGGCCGGACGCGCGGAGCGCGGGGCTGATACCTACGGCAGTCACTACAGCGAATACGAAGTCGCGCTCGCACCACAGAGCGGCACGGCCCAGCAGCGCGTGCTGGATGCGCTGCGCAGCGTGCTCGCTCACGCGCCGGGAGTCAGTTATGAGGCCAACACTTTTTTGATCGAGCGAATTGACGAAACGATTTCAGGCTATACGGCACCGGTAGTGGTTAACCTGTTCGGCAGCGATCTCGACCTCCTCGATGCCAAGGCCCAGGAACTCGCGCACCTGCTGCGCAGCATGCACGGCGCACACAATGTTCGCGTGCGTGCCTCGCACGCCACGCCAACCTTGAGTATCACACTCGATCCAGTCCGTCTGGCCGCGCTCGGGCTCGCTGCCGACGACGCGCTGCGCGCGGTACAGAATGCATACAGCGGGCTTACTGTTAACGAAATCGAGATCGATAATCATCGCGTGCCAGTCACGGTACTCCTCCCCGCGCACACGCGCGGCGACGTCACACAACTCGCGCAGCTGGTAATCGCGCAGCGTGATGGTGTGCCGATTCGCCTCGCGCAAGTGGCGTCTGTTGCGCAGACAGCCGGCCGCTACAACATCCTGCATCGCAACGCGCAGCGCCTGCAGGTGGTCACTGCAGAGGTACTCGGGCGCGATCTGAATGGGTTCCTGCGCGAACTACGCAGCCGCGTTTTTGCCGAACTGCGTTTTCCCGATGGCATGCATCCCGAGTTCACCGGGGCTGCAGTCGAACAGGCCACTGCCCGCGGCGAATTGATCGCGCATGCGCTTAGCGCAGGACTCGGCGTCGCGTTGCTGATCTATCTCGCCGTGAATCGGCTGCGCTATCTGCTGCTCATTCTGCTCAACCTGCCGTTCTCACTGGTGGGCGGGGTAGTCGCCGTCTTGCTCGGCGGCGGCGTGGTGTCGGTTGGTTCGATGGTCGGCTTCGTGACCTTATTCGGGATCACTGTGCGCAACAGCATCATGCTGGTCTCACACTATGATCACCTGGTGCGTATAGAAGGATGCGTGTGGGATCTCACCACGGTGCTGCGCGGCGCACGCGAACGCCTGCCGGCAATCCTGATGACGGCGCTGGTCACCGCGCTCGCCATGCTGCCGCTGACCATCGACAGCGACAATCCCGGTCGCGAAATCATGGGACCGATGGCCGCGATCATCGTCGGCGGCTTGATTTCCTCGACCCTGCT